>JABXGS010000102.1 GCA_016550425.1 archaeon | reverse complement strand
TAGATTTGTACAATCCCTGTGAACGTAATAAGCATGGTTCCCAACAGGATTAAGATACCTGCGAACCACAGATGACTTCGCGGGTTCATTATCTTTGAATTCTTCATGAACCAATCGCCTCCGTTATCATGGCAGGAAGATGGGATATCATTAATGTTATGTTTGAGGTTAAGGTCTCAGCGGCAATCATAGAACTTCATAGAAGCAGCTAATGCTGCAACCGAAATCTAGTCTATCCTCTGCAGTGTATGCTGTGAATGAATCGCTAGCTATGCGACACAAGATGGTTATGTTTTCTTATGGTAGGAAATTCAGAATCGAAATCATTTTGAATGATGCTGATAAATACTGGGCATACTGGAGGGTAATCCGGGTTGGATTCAGAAAAACCACTGAAAAATGAGAATGCCATTCTCGAACCTCATGAAACGTGGACGAAGCGCACAACAATGATGGTAGTCATTGATCTTGTCGCCAAACCGTTTCTTGGCTTGTTTATCATTGTGAACATCTTATTTCTGTATTGGCGCATTTTACCAGGTGACCCCGTGGCCATTTTCATATCCGGTTATATGCGAGCTAATATGACTGCCGCAACGAACTATGTCTGGCAGCTTTGGGGGTTTGATCTCCCACTTAGTAGTCAATACGCTATCTTCCTATTCAACTGCTTTTCAGGTCAACTGTTTCGAACGCTCTCCTTTACTGAGGGCTATCGTCCGGTTGGAGAGATAATTCTGATGCGATTCCCCAACACCCTACTTCTTGTTCTGCTCCCCTTTCTTATTATTTCAGGCATGTTTGCTCTTTTCTATTGGTTTAGAAGAGGAAAAGGAGCCCCTGTTATACGCGTGTGGGGGTATTTGTATCAAATTCTGTTTTCAAAGTCTCTGTGGATTCTACTTGCGCTGCTGTTCTTTTGGGGGGCTCTTCAATTGGGGCTAAGTGGGGTGCTTCCACTTGGTGGTACTCATAGTGTTCCCCTGCCATCTGATCCATTGGTGCAAGCCCTCGATTTTGGCTGGCATCTCATAGCACCCGCCACTATCATCGCCTTACTCAGTATGGCAGTGGCAACCCATTACTTCCATCAAGCACCTGATGAACCAATCCCCCCCTTATCACATGGGTTACCCCGGTTACTGCTCTGGACCGTTTCCATCGCGATACCCATTGAAGTCTTTTATAACTGGTATGGAATCGGACGAGTGCTCCTTGACTTTACCTTCCTCAACAACTACCCAGGACTCCTTGCTGTTCTGGTGACCTATATCTTCGCCTTTGGACTAGCCGCCCTTTTCCTCGAAGGCGTCCTAAGGTGGGGTATTTATCAGAACCCTGTAGAATTTCACGGGCAACACATCACACCCATAGAAAAAGCCACTTTTCGCCGGCCCTATATCATTATTGGATTGATTCTTGTCTGCATTTTCATCGGGTTAGCCGTTGTAGGGCAATTCATTTTCACACCTGAGCCCTGGCCTAGAACAGCACCACTCGAGTATTCATTGATGGGGCTTTTTCCCTTGCTCATGGAAGGAGTCACAATCGCTTTCATCGCAACATTGATTGGTGGTCTTCTGGGATTAGGCGCCAATTTTGCCCTTCGTTCAGGGCTCTCATGGCCCATTAACTATCTCCCTGCATTCATCTTCTCTCTGATCGTGATCACTCTGTCTATTCTCCCTATCATTCCTGCTTTGTATATCGAACCCTGGGGGCAACTAACATTGACCGTAGGTCTGCTTCTCTCCGCTGGAGCCATCCGTAAAATCAGCAACACAGAACTGGGTGAAGGCTCTATGGCCATAAGCGCGTGGGCGAAAACTCTCTTCCCTATTTTCATTCTATATTTCCTAGCAGGTGGGGCAATCGCCTTAATCGGCGGGCTCATCGGCATTCACTATACCCACAACCTCGGCTGGGTGATTCTAGACCTTCTCCAAAGCGGCATATTGACACTTAATCCGTTCATCCTCCTCATTCCAGGCACCTTGATCTTTTTCTTCATCTTTGCCTTCGACTTTCTCTGGAACGGATTACACCAGATTCCTATCACCACTACGACAGTACTCGATACTGAGACAACCCCAGATCTAAAGTGACTTTACTGGCGTTAGGTCAACCAGAACAGGGTGATTGATAGATAGGGTTGAGGGTTCCGCATTGAGTACAGGTACTGTTCTTGGCTAAATTAGTCAGGGTTACATTATAGCCTACTCGGTGGATGAGTGGGGCACCACATGCCTTGCAGTAGGTGTGCTCTGCTGAGTGTCCGAGAACGTTGCCAATATAGACGAAGTTGAGGCCTGCTTTTTTCCCGATGGTATGTGCGTGTTCAAGCGTTGCTAAAGGAGTTGGTGTTGTCAACCCGTATTCTTTGGCACGATAGGCTGGGTGAAAGCTGCTTACATGCCAGGGCACATCCTCGCCCAATTCCTGATAGATTCGCTGGGCGATGCGTGTTAAGCAGCGAGTTGTGTCATTTACCCTTGGGATCACTAGAGTGGTGATTTCAATCCAGATGCCTAAATCGAGGGCGTGTTTGGCGGTTTGCCAGACTTTCTCGTTATCGATTCCACAGTATTTCTGAACGGCGGTGTGGCATCCTTTGATATCGATGTTCATGGCATCGAGTCCTGCCGCGTGTAACCATCGCAATGATTCTTCGGTCATATAACCGTTGGTGACGTAAGTGTTGTAGAAGCTGCGGTTCCGGGCGCGGGGCATGACATCGAGGGAATATTCGAAAAAGCCAGTGGTGGGCTCATTGAAGGAGAAACTGGTGCCTTGGCAGTGTCGTTGTTGAATGGTATCCACTAACTCGTCGGGCGAGACGTAATTACTCTGCTGGGGGTTTGGTGCCCGTTTGCTGATAGACCAGTTTTGACACCAGATGCAATCAAAATTGCAGCCCCAACTTCCAATTGTCAAAGCTCGTGTTCCAGGAAAGAAATGATGGAAGGGCTTCTTTTCGATGGGATTGGCACTCATCGAGCTGATATCCCCATAGGTCAGAACATATAACCGCCCCTCGATGTTGGCTCGCGCTTGGCAGTGCCCACGGTTACCAGGTGCGATGATGCAGCGTCGGTTACACACACCACACTGCACCTTATCCTTGGTGCGTTGTTCGAATAAGAGCCCTTCGCGGATACAGAGATTAGCAATTACCGATGAGGTATCGAGCTTCATGCTATCTTGAATAGTACAATCGTCAAATTTGAGCCTTTGGAAACCTCGACAATATTCTCAACTATGCTCTGTAGCGTATATCATGGTCGAAGACAACGCGTTTTCTTTTTCTAAGCTCTTCTAGAATGAGATGCCATTGACTTCATCTGTATGTTTTTTATACAGCATATGCGAGTAAGTGCCTTGGGAGTATGATGGTTTCGATTTGCGAAGTCTCTACTTCTCAATAACATAGGGAACGGTATGCAAGTTGAAATTCGTAATGAAACCTTCTGGAAGAATCAACACTGCAGTATTCGTTACTCTCATGCTTTCAATGGTGCTCTTATTTTCACCAATGAATGCCTGTTCAAGTCTTTTACCGATATCTCCTGAATATCAGCTTCATGATGGATATGGGTATACAATTACAGGTACACTTAGTTCTGAAGCGTGTGGCGAGTACTTTACTGGAGTTGGCGATGTGAGTGGCGACGGGATTGATGATTTCATTATCGGGGCAAATGCCAATCAAGCAGGGCGAGCCTACCTTTTCTACGGGCGCCCTCTTACAGCTTGGACCGATTTACTCGTAACTGATGCCCAAGCCTCCTTCGTCGGTGAATCCTTTGACGATTGGTTTGGTCGATGGATTGCACGACTCGGTGATGTCAACGACGATGGATACGCGGATTTTGCAATTTCATCGATGATGAATGATGACGGTGGCAATCAAGCGGGCAAAGTCTATCTCTTCTTTGGAGGATCAGATGTAACATGGACGATGGACACCCCCGCGACTCAAGCAGATGTCACCATCATTGGCGAGGCAGGCGATGATCGATTGGGACATGGCGTTTACGGTATCGGAGACACAAACGGTGATGGCTACGATGATTTCATCGTCTCGGGAATGATGAATGATGAAGGAGGAACAGATGCTGGACAGCTCTACCTCTTTCTCGGACGCGCCTCAAATCAATGGGCTGCTACCTACTCTGCCGCGGATGCCACCGCCTCATGGATTGGTACAACGGATGATGGTCTCGCCCTTGATGCGTCCGGTGTAGGAGATATCAACGATGATGGATTTACAGATTTTGCGGTAGGTGCTTTGTACAATGTTGGCGGTCTCGTTCGACGAAAAGTGTATCTAATCTTTGGTTCCGATACCGTAAACTGGGTGATGGATCAGCCCATCGCTCAATCGAACGCCTCGCTAGTCGGAGACATTGACCCATTTCTTTCAACGATTACGCTCTCAGTTGATTGGATTTCTGGCGCTGGTGATGTCAACAACGATGGCTTTGACGACATCGTCTTCGGGGCTTACGAGGAAGATATAGGATGGACCCAAGCTGGTCAGACCTATCTCTTCTTTGGACGACCCACAACCTCATGGACCCATGATATGCCCTTTTCCACCGCTAACGCGTCATTCATTGGACAATCGAGCAACCAGTATTGTGGATGGGCGGTCGATGGCGTGGGTGATGTCAACGGCGACGCTTTTGCAGATTTCGCCATTAGTGCACCCACCCAAATGACCTTTCCCTCCGAATCTCAGTCTGCAGGCCACGTCTATCTCTTCCTTGGAAACAATAGTGGGAACTGGGGACTGCAAACACCCGTGAACCAAGCAGCCTATAACTACACGGCAGAAGAAGAGCAACCTCATAGTGGCTTCGGCTTTCACGTTCAAGGACTCGGTGACATCAACAATGACACCCTCGACGACTTTGCCATCGGTGCACCCGATTACGACAACAGCGCATTAAACAAAGGAAAAACCTACCTCATCTTACCCTTTGCTGAAGACGAAGACGAGGGCAATGGAGGCAGTGGGGACGGTATTATGCTACTAATTATCATAAGTGCTGTTATTTCCGTAATCATACTAATCGTAGGACTTTTGTATTACCGCAAACGACGGAAGCCATAGTCTTTGGCTTCCCTGCCTCTTTTATTGAGTGGCTTGCGGTGCAGGTCACTTTTCCAACTTTCTTCTTTCTCCTATCTTGTGAAGAATCAAAATGCCGATATCGCTGTAAATTTAGGTGCGAAATAGAGACCATTTCGTGTTCTAAACTGTAGAATAATATTCTCGTATAATGAACTTAAGCACACGATCTTGGTGAGTACTTTGAATCGAAAATGGTTAGGATTGTTAGTCATTCCAATCGCACTAGGCCTCCTTCTTGCTGCACCCTATATCTTCAGTTTCTTAGCACCACCTCCTTCAGGGAATGGTGGAGATTCTGGAACTTCGCTTTCTACCTACATGGAAGCAAAAGCTGCGGATATCTTGGCGGTACAGATTCTGGGCAATTCAACTGATATTGTCTATCCGGAATTAATGGCTGCCCTCTTTGTGCCAAATACCACAGGCGCATGGATTGTCTCTGCCACGTTTCTCAATGATTCACTCGGTCCGGGTAATCCCACCTTCTATGAGGAATCGTTTCTCACCACCCTCACGGAAGTCGAAAACATCAACGATGCCATCTATACGGGTCTTGATGCAACCAACCCCTCTGATGACTCGATTTCGGATCTGATGTATTCGATTGGGTTTGGGTTGGACATTCTTTATACGGATGGGACCTGGATTCAGCTCTTCACGCTTCAGAGTCCGGAAGGCCACATCGTCTTCCTAAATGGGACCTATACCGGCACACCTGATACAGTGGATCCATTCAATCCGAGTTTCATCTCCCGGGATGAGAACTGGCAAAACGGCATCCTCTTAGAACCGGGCACAGCCCTCGATGACTTGGTGTTAACAATAAACGCCGTGTTTGTCAATCATTTGGGTTGAGCTTACCACTCTCTTCAGTCGGCTTCAAGCTCTTAAATGGTAACAAACTGAATTCATGGATTCAGAATACTAGACATGCTTCTCCTGTGCGGTGTATACGATGTATAGGCAGGTAGCGGAGCGCCTTCGTGTATCGAATCCTATGGCTGAAACGACGCAAGTCGTCCATACTTTCCAAGATTCGGAGATTATTAGCTGTTAGTGGCTGACCAAATTTTGGTTTGTTGCATATAAGTGGTGAAATGAAACCATCAGGTTATTTATACAACTTAACCCTTAGGGCATTGGAGGATGGTTTCGTTGCTCTTTGGAGGTAGTTGGGTTAAGTCCACGTGGTTAGTGGTATTTCTGGTTCTCGTGCTGAGTGTTCCATTTTTTGTCTATGAAAACTCTCCAATACAGATACTAGCTGCTGAAACGTCTTCGGAAACAACTTCAACTCCTTTACACACCTCGTCCCTGACAGAGAGTAAGCACCCATATAACACACCTGATTCAGTCAAATCCCCAGCACCGGCGATTCCTGCGTTTGAAGGCGTCGGCAGTAACTTCACTGCGACACAATATATCGAAAGAATGGACTCTGCTTATGTGACCACGGGGATATGGGGCGATGATCCTTACGAACGGGTAGACACCCATAATAAGACCATCACGTATTCTCAGCCTGCTGAAGGCACCATTAGTCATATGGCTTGCTCCGTTGATAACGTCTATGGCTATGATGAACGGATTGGCTTGGTACCCAACGGGGATTTCGAGGTTTACCCTTACACCGATGGTGGTGGGCATTGGCACACATCCACGGGAGGAACCGGACATCCAATGTGCATACATGGATGGAAACTTCCAACACCCCCTCCTATAGAATCTCCAGGATGGCTTACAATGACGGTAGCCTCCAGTTTTACCGATATCGCCCATTCCAGCCGCGGTGAAATCAGTAGCTGGGTAGACACAAGTCCTCTCCCCGCAGGAGAATACGTGCGAGCCTTTTTGCATTTTGACCTCACTGTTCTTGAACAGGTACTCCCATTCACTTACGTCGAGGAAACCGAAGTTCGACTCAAATTTGACGGTTCGACCATCTGGCACCGCAACTATGGTCGCATTGATGGTGATATTGATGGTGAACAAAGAGGACATGACTATGAGAATGTTTATGTTGATGTCACGAATCGTATTGGTTCGGGGGGCTCATTTGAAATTAGGCTATACTGTATATCCACAACCTCCTGCACTTTGATCGCCTCAAGCTCTGTTACGACCTCTTGGAGCGATATTAAGCTCTTTGTGACGGAAAAAATACCGATTTCGCCGACGGGCGTGTATATTAAAGATTTAGCTTCGAGTCAGAAGCACTATTTTGATTCACAAGGTCTTGTTGATTTTTCTACAACGGCTACTGCATGGGAATTCGGACCAGACCCCCATCATTACATGGATGCGAATTGGACGATTACAGCAACCGTTTTTGAAACAAAGAATATGACTTCGAGCTTCTCTGTAGCTATCGATGCTCCGTCTGTGTCATGGGAGGTATTATCTCCGTCTTTAAGTGTACCGACAACTCCTGGATGGATTCATGCGCGATATGAATCTATGTTTCCCCTCACATGGACATATAGTCAGAGTGAAGCAGGAATTGGAAGCCACTGGGAGGACTCTCCGCATATGCTAAGTTACTATACAAACGGTTGGCATCAATTTCTCTCACCGAATGACGCAATAGATGACATCGTAGTAGCCATGCAAAACCACTCACAGATTATTAGAAGTCCGTGTTATCATTTCATGCGAGGGGAACAATATGCGGTCGACGCCTTTGGCATCATAGGGAGCTATTTTCTAGACGTGTATAATCCAAATGCCTACCATGAGAGTGGAAATGGCTGGATACAAAGTAACGAGATGTGGAAACACAATAACACAGGACAAATCTTAACGCTTCCTCTCGATGCACCCTTAGGCAGCTATACCGCTGTTGTCAGTTATTTAGGTACAGATCCTCTAATCCAAGTTGGCTATTCTTCCGTACAATTTGAAGTAAACGAATATCCTATCACTACCATGGACTCTGAAATCAACCCAGATGGCACCGTAACGGTTTCTGGTCAACTCGGTTTTGAAGCTGGCGGAGATTACAAAGTCTATATCGCCCGAGTGCTTTTACAAACGCCTGCAATTGATGCATACTATAACCGACTTTTTGGTGACATGCTTCTTCACCACTGGTATCAAAGTGATTGCCTTATTTCCGTAACAGGGGAAACAATCGGCATCCAATTTTCAGTGAATAACACTGGTCTGGAGAAAGAAAATGTAAACGTGATAGTTCGTTTCATGAGTCTTGCAGGACGTTCCTATGTTTTGTTTGAGAAATCTAGCCTTGTAGCAACTTGGGAAACAAATCAAATCCAAGAATTTGATTGGGCGAATATATGGATTGGACCTG
The DNA here is from genome assembly GCA_016550425.1 of archaeon. Next base: position 9,295 of record JABXGS010000102.1, on the reverse strand, counting down.
TGGGCAATAATACCATGTTACGGCATGGTTTCTATTTCATGGAACTTGAAATCAATGGACACCGCGTCGGTCTTCATAATGAAGAATACGGATCATATCTTGCCGTGACAGATTCACCTTCACTACATGGGCGGGTTGCTCGGATACACACGATTTCTGTTGAACCCCCTGATTTTTCATCGGAGTTTCGTCGAGAATTTCCTTCTCACCTGTCGATTCCTGGAACAAACTATTTCCTTGCAACAGTCATAGATTCGCATCACATCACAGCGGATAGTGTTCTTGTGTGTAATGAGCGCTTAAAGTTGAAGTTGACCCTAGAACCCCCAACTTATGTTAACCGTTCCTATCATGGATGTACGGTAGTTCATCCAAATGGTTCAATTCTTGCCATTGCAAGAATCTGGGGGGAAGGTCCACGATTCTCCGATTATTACCATTCAGGTCGAGAGTATGTCCTTGATTACTATGTGAAGTGGGATACTGAATTCGAGTATTTCGGTTCCATACCAATCATTCAACATGGTTCTGGTGGCGCATTAAATGGGGGAGGCTTTCTGCAGGTAGAGTCCACAGAACATTCGCCAGGATCTTATCCGCTGTTAATCGAGTACCAAGGAGATGATTTCACCCATCCCTGCTACCTGAACAACACACTCGATTTTGCCCCCTCTTCCATAACAACGCCTGTTCCTGGTCCTGGAACAAGTGCAAGCTTTGGTGGACGCGGTTCAGTGTCAGCACAATTGCTAGCATGGACCTATGATGCAAATGATGGGTGGATGTTTACGGGGTACAGACCTATCGCTGGTAAAGAATTGGCCTTTGCAATTTTCAATGGGGTCGCATGGCAAATTCTGGGAGTGGGAACTACCGATTCTAATGGATGGGCTCAAATCTATTATACAGCTAATTTCCTTCCAGGATCATACAGAATTCAAGTAATCTTCAGTGGTTCGGGATTTATCGCAGGCTCGGTGGCAGAATATAATGTTACCATTGGTTATAATGTTCTATTCATTGGGATTATTACTCCAGTCATCGTTGTTCCCATCGTTATCTCTGTCTTTGTAATTCGAAAAAGAAGAACACGTGGTATTGAGGGAGGTGAAGGGGCTTAGAGAAACACGCAGCTATTTGTGAATTCTTCGGTTAGCTTATGCTTTAGACTAAAAGACTCTTGGAGGGATGAGATGTGACACGGAAATCTGTTCTATTCCTAGCAACTTTGGGTATGCTCTTTCTGCTAATCCCAACAGTCAGTGCAGATGGCTACTGGTATCCGATGGTATTGAATGGGTACATCAATCAACCGTTGTTCAGTATGCAATATTATCATACGGTAAAAACAACCGAACATTCCCAGGAAAAATTTGATTATAATTGGACTTCAGGAGCTGTCGCGATTAATTACTATGTGTTTACCGGAGAAAATTTTGAGAATTGGTCACTTGGATTGCCTTGTAGTGCTGACGTGTCTTCTGAAAATATCACTTCGGGTTATGACTCGTATAGAACATATGGCACAAATCAGACGTGGGTTTTTGTCTGGTTCAATCCTTCATTGACCTCCACTCAACTTGTAGGAACGTATGAAAGATATCGGTGGGTGGAAGTCGATGGGTTTATTCCAGGCTTTCCATGGGACGCTATTCTGATCGGTACACTTAGCGCAGTCGTACTAGTCCTTATCATGAGAAAGAAAAATCGCAGAAATTAACACCCAAAGTATTCACTTGCCTTTCCTATGACTCAGCTCTATAAAATTACCTCACTGGATGATATTAAATCATTTAAATGCGATGATGTAGCGGACACAGAACTTTCTAAATCAGGTCTTTTCAGCAATTAATCTCAGTAATTCCACAATTCTTTCTTCATTGATTTCCTGAACCGTGCGAATCTTGAGGTGTCGCATAGTCTTCCCCGTGCCCTCAAAAAGCGCTAACTCTTCATCGGACAGCCCTTTAATTGAAAAGCCTAAATTCACGTGGTCTTTGAGCGCTACAATGTAGAAGCGGCCATTATGGAAGTTTGGGACGCCCCATTTCATCTCCTCTGTCGCATCGGAAAACGTGTTCAAAATAATTTCTCGGAGTTTCCGGAGAATCTCTTTCTGTGGTGAGCTTTGTTGTTCGATATATGTGTCAACAGTGGTCATCGCGCAAATCACCGCCGCTTCCTTTTTTTTCGACAATTTAGTTTGTTCTCAGAATTGCTTGATTAACCTCTGCTAGGTGATTTGTGTCTCAGGAGGCTTTGAGGTCCTTTTTAGAAGAAGGGCGATTACTGCTCCAAAGCAAAGGGAACTAGCAAATATCTCGATGCCATGGATTAATCGCAGAAATAGCGGAAAGGTTTCTACGATAGCAAAGATGGCCAGTCCCCCACCAATATAGAGAAATGCCACCATGACAAGGAATAGCTGCTTGGGCTCAAGCCTAAGTGTTGTGAGTAAGGGAATCAATGAACCCAAATAAATGAAACCACGGAGCACTTGTATCATTAACACAATTTCAACACTGGGAAGAATCAAGTACCATGGGGATGAGGGATCAGCATAATAGGGGGCAACAAATGGAGCCACGATGTTTCCAAAGATGAAATAAATAAGAACCCATGCAAACGCCGCAAGCACATAACGCCCCAACCAGTCTAGTGGCCTCCGTTGCCCAAAATACTCCCGCAACTCATGTGAGAATGAACTGGTTCCATCGACGGGAACAAACAAGACTCCAGCCAAGAGAGCATACAGGAAACTGAGTAATAATCCAAAGAGGGCACCAGCCACAAGAATAACCACGTTATCCAAGATTGTTGTAAAGAAGAACCCTTCAATCATCGGATTGAAAAACTGGATAACGAATAACGGAAGCAACACCACGAGAATGCGCATTTTCCGAGAAATCGCTAGTTGGAGCATTACAACTCCCAGAAGAAAGCCATACAAGATTCCAACAATCACAACACCAATCACGTAGGGAAGAGTGATTCCGACCTGTTGGAGGGGAAACACCACTCCCAGAACTGTGTAGGCTAGGGCAAAAATAATCACTCTCACCAGTAGACTCTTTGAGAGGTTGAAGGAGCTGTTGTTATTGCTCAAAGCAAAACCATCCTATTTCTGAATTGTTTGAAGCTATAATGTTAATACCCCAAATATGTGACGTCTAACTCAACCTGTATCTAAGGTTTCCTGCAATATTTGGGTATATGGCGAACTATGTTGAAGGGTGTTTACCAGATAATCGTTTTCTTCTGGTGCTTATTATAGCAATCATCACAAACACGTAAGTGGATGTTAGCTTCGCTGTTTTCAAGTGTGTGATCAAGGATTTCATTGTCTTGAATGGGTAATGTAGCGCCGCAGAGGTTACATCGGTAAATGGCTTCGATTTGAAACTGGATTACTCGTGATGGGCAAGTATAGACCCGGATATTTCGCTGGGGACTTCCGAGCTCCCGCACATCGCCTAGGACTCGGAATGAATATAGCAGCGGATACATGCCAACAAAACTTTCGGAGCAGATCCCTTCCGGTGTATTCCACGTAAACTCAAAGGCTTCCCCTACTTTATGATTGGCGCGACACTCTCCTTCTTTCACCACGATTATACGAAACTGGACTGGTTCTATCCAGGTATCTCCGATTTTTAACACATCATTTTTTGGTTTCATTTCTACCTCGTCCTCTGAAGATCTCTTTGTTTTTTGGAATACTGTTCTATATGTATAAAAGGGGATTGAGGCTCTCGAGGCGTTGGCACCTGGTGTATTCTTCTATACCTATTATTCAAGGAGTACTAGTTCATCGAAGAATTGCACTTCAAGCAGTTTATGGACGACTCGGTTGAGAATAAATGCGAAGGGAATTAGAACAACATGGACGCTCATTGCGAGGAGGGCATAGACGATCATGTAAAGGGCACTCCAATCGAGTATGAAGGCATAATAGATAGTGGCGGGAACGAGGAGCCCGAGGAAAGTCCAGAGTCCGCCTGTGAACATAGCGAGTAATTCATTTCTAGTGCGCAGTAGTGAGATAAGAAGGCAGGCAATGCCCCAAGTGCTAAAGGTGAATATGAGGTTTACCAAGAGTTCCCCTCCACACCCAAAGAGTGCACACCATAACAACTCCCCGAGAGCCAGACTCGGAAAACAAATGGCGATTACCATTAACGGTCGAACCATGGCGCTAAACGAATACAGGAAAATAGGAGTTATTAGTACAAAAAAGACAACCGAAACCCATTGTGTCGGAATGAGTATTGGAAGTCGAAGAAAGGTAGAGGTCGCGAGAATAGAAAAGGCGTAAAGCAAAGCAATCGCAATGAATTTCGTCTGCGCTTGCATTTCAAAGATGGACTGCTTACTCTCTACGGTATCTGACGAATCTGGTTGGATCTGTTGTTCAGTTCGCTTACCATATTCCAAACTTGCGACCACCTATTGCTTTCCTAGCCGTTCTTGTATTGGTTTTCTCCGCCTCACCATCACAAAGACAATAACGAGTGAAAAAATGGTTATGCTCCCAACACAAAGTATGCCCAAATTTTCATTAAGTGTGTCAGCCGGACTGGGCGCTCCAGTCTGTTGCGATACCAGTCTCTCGATATCATAGGAATGCTCGCCTTTTGCCAATTCTTCAGTGACATTCAACACTGCGATTCGGTCAAAGTCGCCACGGGAGTACAGGTAAAGAATGCCGTTCTGTTGATCACAGATATACGAAAACATAGTGGCTGGTACAGCTGCGGTTTCAAGAACCATTTGACACCCTTCAAGCGTCAACTCTCCCATCACATTAAGCATAGCCTCGACCCTGTCATATCGTTCACCAAAACCATGTGTGCTCTGGGCGTGGTTAACTGGTACCGATATCAGGTATTCTGCAGACTTGTTAGTCAACCAGAGTTTCCCACTGTCTGCTAATCCCACAACTACCATATCACCGGTTCTGTCGGCGATATGCACTTGTTGCCAATGTAGCATCAACAGATTATACGACTGAACCCATGCTTTTGCGTCTTCTACTGTTGCACACACCCGAAGCAAATCCAGCGAAAAAGTTCCCAAATAATCTGGTTTGCTTGGGTCACGATGAATCTCCGTGTCACTGACCACTGTTCCATCCAAACACAGGCCTTGGTCATTCATCCCGCCTATCGGAATCATCACGTTACGATGAATTCCATAACAAAATAGCACTAATCCAAACTGCCCCGGTGTTCCAGGTAAGAACCAAATTCGTCCATGACGAAGGTTTTCATCCTCATTATCACAAAAGAAGACTCGTCCATCTCGGGAAATACTAAAAATGGTGCAAGAATCCATTGAACCATCTGTGCCTTGAAATGAAACAACAATAGTCCCAAGTACTAAAAGAAATACCAGTAAACCAATGAGCATATTATGGAAGTGCAATCGGGATACAGATACTGCCTTCATAATGAAGTACACCTTATCGATGAAGTGGTACTTTTCAGCATGATATTGTTAAGGCTATCAATTATCCTCGAATCTGAAGACAGGATGGTTGAAATATCCTTGGAAACCAGTTAGTTTGGATTTTTACGTTTATTTCTCGTTGTTTTTCAAATTTTATTATTCTTAAAGGAGAAATTTATTAACCTCATTTTAAGTGGAGGTTATTGAGGGAATTTAATCGAAAATGTCAACAGAGGATACGAAAGAAAAAGCACCACTCTGGACGCGCATGAAGACCCGATGGCGTCTGTGGGGGCCATGGCGTCGCACCTTTATTTTACTGGATGTCGTCTTAATTCTCAATCTTTTGTTCATGCTGGGTGCCTGGATCCTTCACCCACTCATCATCATCGTGCCACCAGGCGGGATAGAAACCCACTTAGCCCTAGTTAGTCGGTTTCCGTTTCAATTTGTACCTGTTCTCGCCATTATCGGAAGCGCATTTTCCGCTGTAGTTACTCCGATGGATATGTTTCCAGATAAAAGATTCCGTGTTATAGCACTCTTTCTTATTTCATGGATGGGAACAATCACAACTTTGGTTTGCCTTTTTTTCCAAAATCAGTGGTATTTGGTGATGAGCCCCATCACTGGATTGGTTCCAATTGAGCCCTACCCTGGCTATTGGGCACAAATGGGTCTCCAAAACGTCATTTACAATCATCTTACCCTGCTGCCATTGTTAATGGTGTTGGGATTTTTTGGAATGATCATCGCCTATCTCTTCCAATATTGGATACTGGGTTAACCTGCTTCCCTACGACCAATCACGCATTACTGGCATCTGACTTGTTCCATCAAGCATGTGTTGGATATCATTTAGCTTGTACTCGTTTTTTCCGTTGATAGGCTTAGTTTTTATAATTGTAGTAGTTTCGACGTTTCAATCGTTACGTTTTGTGTCGGCACTTTTTGTTCTGATGTCTTCGGTGGAGAGCAAGAAGTGCAATGGGCACAAGACCTGCGAGGGAGCCAAATGCCATCGGCAGCGCCTTGCGCCATTCTGTTAGTCGGTGTGGAATAACCACATATCCTGGGTCTGCTGGGGCATTTGCTGGGGTAAACGGAATCTGCACTTCTTCAAGAATTGCTTCCAATTCTGGTTGGGCAGGTCGACACGAATTCGGTCCCAGATGTTCAAAGTAATCACGAGAAATCTCGATTTCGGCGTCCACTCTCCCGTCGCTAAACCCCCGCACGTGCATCTCTAAGGTCTGATTTAGGCGCTTCACTAATCCAAATGTTTGACCCCGTTTGTAGAGCTGTAATACGCCTGGATTATAGAAACCACGTTGGACTAGCACCTCTTCAAGGTTGGGGAGGAAGGCAGGGGCAATGTGTGTCACCTCGGTTCCACTCATTTGAGCCTGCAAAATCCTACTCCTTAAGCTTTAGCAATCATGGGATGCCTCGGTTCCTCTGTTGCAACGAATGCAAGGCTCGAAATTCCTTTCTTTTATTCACTTGAGGGGTTTTCGTAATCGTAATTCGTCCCGAATTGGAATCTTTGCAACACCCGGCTGTAGTCCTCCCAGCTTCTCTCCAATGATATCAGGCACCACTTCAAACAATTGAAAGCCTAATCGCTGATAAAACGCCAAAGCCGGTAAATTATCATTGGTTGTCACAACAAGTAATTGTTCGCGACCTGCATCCTTTGCAAACACTTCGACACGTGCAATAAGCGCTTTTCCGATACCCTTTCCCTGATATTCAGGAAGTACACCGACAGCCACAATAAGCACAGCATCATCACGGAAAGGTGTATAGAAGAGAAACCCTGCGATTTGGTTAGCACTCTCAGCGACAAAAGCTGGCTGTTCAACCACTGTGAAGGATTCATCAAACATTAGTTGCACTGGATCTCCCCAAAACAGGGTTACCAGCGCCTTCAGGGACTCGATATCCTCACAAAACGCCTGATGAATCTGGTATTCCTGCTGTTCAACTGAGTTACAATTAATACATACAGCACGAATGCGAATATCCTGTGCACAGGCTAGCTGACCACATTTGGCACAGACATACTCGGCGGGATTCGAACAAAACGAACACTGCGCATACTTTCCTGGCATGGCCATCACCTCATCTAATGACTAGCTTCTAGAAAAAGAGTTAGCTTATTTGTAAATCTCTCCAATACGCTTCTATTTTAAGGGTAAATTTGAAAAATTGCTCGCTGCTCATGTATCAAGTTAGTAATAAAAAGCAGGAAGAGGAGGTCTAAGATATGAGGCGTTCTGGACTTATATTAGATATCGGTTCTGGTCGCTACCCAACTAAAGCTGATGTATCTATCGATATTAACCCCAATTCAGCTTGCGAAGTTATTGCTGATGTTCATTCCATGCCGTTCAGAAGTGATTCCTTCTCTTCAGTGATGATTTTTCAAACACTCGAACATCTCGAAGCACCAAGTAATGCACTTAGAGAAATTCATCGATGTTTAGAACCTCTTGGACGTTTACATTGTTCAATTCCAAATATTATGTATTATCGCCGTTTTGTACGATGGGCGTTCAAAGGAAAGACGTCGGTAACTACTGGACACATCAATGCATGGGGACTCCCTGAGCTAACAAATTTGTTGAGGTTAACAGGATTCTCTCTTAAATCACACACATTTGTTGGAACTCATTACCACCGCCAATCTCGGTTTATTCGTCTTCTTCCCCGCATTACAAAGCATAACCTGTATGTGCTTGCAGAAAAACAGGAGATGTCTTAAGTTAGACAGGTAGATTGTTCCTATATGGAAGAAATGCCTAATACCTAGATAAGACCACAATCGAGATGACCATCGGATATAGTGAGATGCTGATCTGAATAATGAATAGGCGTTTTTTAAATTGGATTAAGTTTCCATAAGAGAGTTTATAATCGCGAGTTCTGTACTAAATCATAGGGGGTCTTGATGGGCAAACGGAAATTACAAAGATTGGAAATGAATTCGAAACTTACCTGGGCCGAGTGGCTCATAGATCGGAAAGAAACCCTCACCCCCAAAGAGGAGTTGATACCGGATTCGAATTTCATTCCGCATACTCGGGATTCTCATGGATTCGCTGGTATGCCCGCTGCTTATAGTCCGGGCGTTCTCTGGAAATCCGCTAGACAACGAAAAAAGTCCCAATAAAATACCCGGGTATGAATTTATCAGCTGGCCCAGAGGCTTCTGAGAGAGCAGTAATTTTTCGTAGAAAAGAGAAAAGTGGGACCCGTGCCCAATCGCTCGAGCCCCAAGAGTTCTGGGCACGCGTAAGGATTACTGCAGATCTTAGTTGCGGCAAGCAAACCAATGAAGATACTTGACAACCTTTGCCTGCATTTGTGTCCTGTTCGCGGCCTGAGGATAATGATATTTGTGCAATTTGTATTTCACCGAAGAAAGCATAAGACTCCGCGTTATATAAGGCGGACTCACCATTTGGGCTCACTTTCTGAGGTCACAAAATGTAACTATACTAACATGTTGTGAAATATTGACGGAATCTTGGCGCATTTCGAATAGTTAATAGCAAACATAGGAATATGCAGTTCCGGTGAGAAGGAATTGCCAACTCAAGAACCAGATTATTCGAATTACTTGATATATTTATCCCGAATTTCGGGTGTGGGCGGCCTTATGGCGGGCTTCCTCTTCACAGTCCTCACTTTGCTCCTTACTCAAATCCCCCTTCCAGCCACAATTCAATCACAAGCAATCTTACTCTTCTTCAATACCCTATTCCTTGCCAGCATATACCTCGTCGGTCATATGGCTTGCCTGATGACCTATTTCTGCAAAAAAGTCCCCCCAATGACTCCC
>JABXGS010000101.1 GCA_016550425.1 archaeon | reverse complement strand
TCATTACGTCGGGTGACAAAGGAACAAGGGCGAATGAAAATACAAGAATGGAAACGCGCGCAACGTGGTAGCAAATTACTCGCCTTAGCTGCGGAACGCATGAAGAAATCACCCGAAGCAGCCTACGATATTGCTGGCAAACCGATGGAAACCAATTATTCAGATATGCTGGAAGCCCTAGAAGTCACAAAAGAAGAAGGTCCCAAGATTCTTACTGACATCGGTATCCCCAAGAAATGGGCTGAAGTTTTATACGAATTAGCCAAGGCGCACGTGATTCTCCGTGATGTCAGCGTTGAAACAACGATTGAACTCACCTGTCGAGGACCGGAAGGCGTTGAGGGCATACGAAAAGCCCTGATCGCTGCCGAAGAAATTGTTGAGCCCTCGGGAGGGCTCGTTTACCTTGAAGGAGCTCCTCGCTATCGCATTCAAGTAAGTGCAAAAGACTACAAACAAGCCGAGCAATTACTCGAAAAGGCTGTGAAAAAGAGCCTCGAAATTATTGAACAATGCGGTGGAGAAGGCCAAATCGCCGTTCGATCTTAATGGAATTATATTGAGGGAAGATCACTGACTAAACTTTTGAAAAAATGCCGTCAGTGCAACACTTACACGCTCAATTCTACTCAGTGTCCAACATGCAATGGTCCCGTAGAAAATGCTCATCCCGCCCGATTTTCCATTGAGGATCGCTATGGCTCATATCGGCGGAAAATGAAGAAGACGCTACTTTCGACGCAAAGTACCGAAACCGATACATAAAGTCCTTGTTCCAATTGGATAGATCGATTTTCTTCAACAGAGCCAGAATCCGATGAAGGGGAAGAGGATCTTATGGGGGCAGACGGACTAGGTGGTGAAGGTTCAGCTTGGATTGTAATCGGTATACTCACGTTTAATCCTCCATACGTTGGCATGAAACTCATGTAGTGTAAGAGCACGGTAACCTCCTCTCCTGCAATGAGATTGACATCCCAATACTCAGCATCAATAGTGATTCCAAGTATATCGCCAGTAAAGAGGAGTCGCCCACCAGTAAGAATGGCATTTTCTATCGAAAATTCTTCATCATTGATCTGTCCTTCTTCATCGATTTCTAGATAACCTTCTCCAGTATTTTGAACTTCAATGTAGATGGTCCCGTTATCATAAGCCCAGGAATTCATGGACAAGCCTGACAGATTATAGGCTGGTGGTGGTCGAACTGGTATTGTGACAGATGCACTCAGGGTTGGCGTGAAACCGGCTGCGTTAATAGTGACGTTCACATCGGTTCCAACTTTGAAATATGGCTGAGCTCGAACATTTAACATGACAGTCTCGCCTGGGACCACAGTCAAGTTACCCGTATCAGTTGCTAACCAAACACTAGAAATGGTGTCGACGTCATATACCTGCCGTCGCTCATCCCAGTACCCGATATCAGCAGAATCGAGTGTAAAGGGATGTAAACCTGTATTCTTTACTCCCACTACAATCTGGGAAAGATCCTGAACTGCGTCTACGCCTTCGTGAACCGAAAAGGCACTAGCCCCTGTGAGTTCCATCATACTATCCAAATAGGTGTAGTTGCATTTGTAGATCTTCATCAGGTGAATTTCACTGAAGTAGATGGGTTCGAAGAGACTGAAGATCGTTCTCCCTGGATCAGAATCCAAACTTGGTACAGGTCCAGCTTCACCGGTGGAATTGAGCACCGGCGGTTGGGCAAGACCGCTAGCATTAAGCCAGAGCATATTATAGATTACACTGTCAAAGAAAGGTTCTAAATAGCTACCAGTATTGGGATCCCAGAAATAGGTTTCATCTGGGACTTCATCTCCAAAGACTTCTCCCGCAATCCGTATCATCCATTGCCACTTGCCTTCATCACCACTGAACCCAGATTGACCTAACCCAAAGTGAACAAAGACATAGTCCACACCAAGCCTGCGGCAATTTTCGAGCGCGGCGACTGGATTAGTCTCCATAAAGGTCCGACCGACTACCGCAATCTGTGTCTTGTTTATGGTTGCATTGTCCACGACGGTGTATCGGTCGCCAGTTTCACGGGTCCAGTAGCCGTAGTCCCACCAAGACATGAAGACCGTGCCTGGAGGCGTATGATGTTGCATCCACGAGAAAGCTTCAAGATAGTCACGGTAATACGTCACTTCACCAGTGTTCGTATTACGATATCCAGGTGTTATCTCGGGACCACCCATTTGGTTTATCGCGAGTGTCGCAGTTATGGTTGACGCTAAAAGTAACACTATAAGGAAAAGATATGCTGCAGTAGCAAATCCTCGCCCCACTGGTGGAGTAATTCGCCGTCGTCGTCGCGTTAGAATGGGACGTTGCCAGAAAATAGGGCGGAAGGGTCGAGTGGCCATTAAGAGGCCATATGCACCCAGTATTGCTGCTGCTGGTGCTAAGATAAGCGCTAATCGAATCATGGAACCAGTGAAATAAAGAGCCGTAAGTGCAAAGATGATGAGGAGAATATCTGTTTCGCGCTCTCGCTGAAAGGCAATATAGAACCCAAAAGGCATCAAGAGCACAAGGAAGCTCAGATTAAACCAGAACGTGGCCCACGGTGATGGTAAGTGTTCACCTACTGACGCTAAGAGAAACGCTTCTTTTCGGATGAGGGGATCAATTACTGTGTAGAATTTTCCTGCAAGATTTCCAAGGAAACCTTGATCGGTTCCAGTTGATAATGTGAGAAACAAACCGGATTGAAACAGGTAACCCAAACCAACCACGATGAGAGCACACATTGCACCAAAGATGTAAGCAAAATAGGGTCGAATTCGCGTAGACACTCCAGACAACCGATCTGGAATGCTCAGCTCAGTCAAGCGATAAGCACGGTTAAATTCGATAAGTAATAGGAGTCCCCAAATCGCCAAAGGTATTAATCCTGTAGTACTAGTAGGCCAACTAGGACCAATACGGGGAACACAAATCGCTAATATCATGCCAGTTATAACGGTTCCTGTGTAAGCGAGTAAGAGCCTACGGGAATAACGGCGAAGTAGCACCATGACGAGTGCAAAAATTGCTAGAATCTGAAACATGTACAGATAGACACTCCAGCTCGCAGAAAGATACCCTAAGGAGAGTCCACCCAATATTGCAGATGCAATGGAGCCTTTTCGTAACGCGCGAATAAAGAAGAAGAGGGTAAGGAGAATGGCGAAAATGCCAATGGCTTCGTTATCAAAAAAGCCTGCAATGGTTCGTTGAGTATAAGCCGGAAGAATGGCCATGAAGAAGGCTGCAAAGAGACCAACTTCTTTGGAGCTCACTTCAACGCCCAACGCATAGATGGCAATTACACCAAACACGCCCATAATCGCGGGAAAAATAACTGCAAGGGTCATGACATCAATGGTGATTCCTAGAGTCTGTAATCCGAAGTACATCAGTGAGGCAGTGAAGGGAATACCTGGGTAAGCAGACCGAGCCATGTTCCGGCCCCATGGAAACCAAGTGGTTGTATCGTACCAACCAAACCAAGCCCCAAAGCCATTCTCAATGATGAACTGGACTTCTCGGATGTTAAACCAGGGGTCAAAGGCGCGAATTAATACTTCATATCCGATCATAGGGAGAAGTCGCAACATCAAAGAAATAAGACAGATTATTATGAGACCAATAGCGGCTATTACATTTGATCGGGAAATTTCCATTCTTGGTCCATGTATGTATCGACGAAGGAAAGACCAAGTGGACCGTAATACGCCGCGTACTGACATTCAGTCACCAATTGGTGTAGGGAGTGGTGCCACGATAACTACGTGTGCTTAAAAAATTTCTCGTACCGACCACACAACGATAATTGCCTATTTTGTCAAGCCTTCAATGAAGTTCTTATACGCCTCAGGATTCAATAGGGCCTTCATTTCGTTGGATTCTGCTGGCTTGAGGGTTATCATCCACCCATCACCGTAGGGATCGTTATTCACTAACTCTGGTGCTTCCTCAAGTTTTTCGTTTATTTCGACAATTTCGCCTGAAATTGGTGAGAAGAGTTCAGAGGTTGCCTTCACTGAGTCAACGGTGCCAAAAACCTCATGGGCTTTTATCATTGCTCCAGCGGAAGGTAACTCAACCATGACGATTTCGTGCAACTCATCCTGAGCATAATCAGTAATGCCTACACGTACAATATCGCCTTCTTGGCGAACCCATTCATGCTCTTTCGTATACAATAAATCAGGAGGAATCTTGCTCATTTTTCACAGAAACCCCAGTAAATTGGTTGTTTCCGCGTTTAACCCTTCCCGCTATTTAGCTCTTTAGTTGACACCTTGGTAAAAGGAATGCCAAATGGATTTGAAAACAAACGTTTAAAACACACAGCAGTTATTCATTGCATCAAGCCCTGTGCGGGGGACCCTTCCGAAGGGGTCTTTGCCGCCATACCGGTGGCGGGGGTATCTACGCTTGTAGACCCCACAGCCAAGCCTGGTTAACGGCGCAGGAGTCACCTGCTGCGGTAGGCTGATGGCGTTACTCAAGATCTAACCAGGTTCATGAGACATCCTGTCCGGCAGCGGTTCGAGGGTTCGAATGAGCACCGCACTGCGAGCTCCGAAATTCCCTCCCCCCGCACCACCTTTCCATCGCTACCTTTTTGACTGCGATTTCCCTAGCTTCTATAACGGATTTCCATCTCCACGGGGCTATATGCATGCTACACGTGGTATATCTAATGCATCCCAGCGGGGTCTGTCTCCTAGACCAAAAATTCGGTGAATTAGAACTCGACGCTACGCTAGTTGCTGGTTTTTTCTCAGCAATTCGAGAATTCGCGCGAATGATTTCAAAGGGCAAGGGAGAAGCTCGGATTGTGGAGATGGGCGAATTTTACATCACTTATGCAGCTGGCGATTACATCGTTGTAGCTGCCGTCGTTGACAAAGAAGACAACCGACTCGAAGTCCTTAAAGCCCTTGATAAGGTCATGGAACGGTTTTCCGATCGATTTCAGGACACGCTAAAATCATGGGATGGAAAACTCGTATTCTTCTCCTTCACACCAGAACTCAATCAAATGCTCAATCATGGCTTCATCGGGAAAAACGATGTTCCTCAACCCAAACTAAAACGCGGGCTTCCCAAATTGATGGTCAAACTCGGACAAATCAGTGAAATGGAGTACAATGTCGCCAACCAATGCGACGGATCAAAGACTCCGCAAGAAATCGCCACTAACGTAGGACTCTCACAAGATGACGTGGAGGTCCTCTTGTACCGACTCAATAAACTCGATTTAATCGAGTAAAGCCGACCTCAGCTCTTTCATTCACTGGCTTCCAGTAAGACACCCATTGCAATAATCCCAATGGCTAATAGGACCATAACAGGCGCTACGATGATACCAAGCGCAGGCAGCACTGCTTGAAGGACGCGTCCACCATAATAGAAAAGAAATCCTGAACCTAGCAGGAAATTGCTTGTGCGAAGTTGTCCGGTCAGTTGGATTCCAATATAGAAGAAGAGTGCCGGCAACACAATGACATACAATGGTAGGATTGCGAAATTCGAAGCAACATACCCGGGGACTAATACTCCAGCCGTGAGTGAGGGGGGCCAAAACAGCCACGGCATCACCAAGATTAGTATTGCTATTATCAGAGGTGGAGAGGATATTATGACAATTTGCCATAATTTCCTTTCAATGATCTGATAGGCTAAGGCCAAAAATACAGTGAAAATCGCTAACCATGAAGTAACTGTTGCTAGGCGCCACCAAATCTCGATATGTACGTAAAAATCCCAGACGAGGTAGAAGATACGCCCAACACCTAGAAGCAAAAAGAATAGACCGAAACCGAGGTGAAAGGGATTTCGTTTATCACGATAGCGAAACGCTAGAAAGTAGATGAAGAGGAGAAAGAAGTACCCAATAATTACGAACCATAAACCAATAATTAGCGTGTCAAACTCAGTATACAGCATGATGACAACCCGCCATCCACACGAAATGTTACTAACAACTCTTCTCTTCTCTCTGCATTTAAGCGTGCTGTTCGTAAATTGGGTTCCAATGAACTCGGTAAGAGGAAAATGTTTTTACCTTTACAAATGTAAAGGTGCTCGCCTTACATCCTTGGGGTGACCTTCGTGATCGATCGTCGAGTAATTAATGGGTCCAAAATTGATAGTGAGCTTGCCGAGGAAATGACCAAAGCCGGTCTTGATCGCATACGTTCATGTATTCAATGTGGAACCTGTACAGGTTCCTGTCCCTCCGGTCGCCGCACGGCTCTTAGAACACGACAACTTATTCGAAAAGCTCTTCTGGGGTTTAGAGAAGAGGTGTTATCTGACCCAGACCTTTGGTTATGTACTACGTGCGGTACTTGTACTGAACGCTGTCCTCGCAAGATCGATGTTACCGAAGCCATTCTATATTTACGAAACCTTTCTTGCCAAGCTGGGTATATGAAGCCCGAACACCAAGGCGTTTCTCACAAACTCATTGAAACCGGACACGCAGTCCCTATTGATGATGAGAAATGGAGTAAAATGCGTGAAGAACTTGGCCTTCCTCCATTACCACCCACTACTCACTCCTACCCCAAGGCGGTAAAAGAAATCCAGCATATCATTAAGAAAACTGGCTTTGACAAACTGGTCAATTACAAGGAGGACAAAAAGGATGGAAAAACATAGGTATAGCTTCTTCCTCGGCTGTGTTATCCCAAATCGTCTCCCCCAAATTGAAGCTGCAACACGCCTCGTCGCACCCAATCTCGGCATCGAACTCGTGGAAATGAAAGGGGCCTCTTGCTGTCCTGCACCAGGTGTAATCAAATCCTTTGATAAAGACACATGGCTTTCAATCACAGCACGCAACATAGCTCTAGCAGAAGAAAATGGTTTAGACATCCTTGTTCTGTGCAATGGATGCTATGGTACCCTGATTGCCGGAGTACACGACTTAAAGGACCCTGACACCCGAAAACGTATTAACAAAATTCTCAAGGGCACTGGGCATCAAATCAAGGGCACGATAACAGCAAAGCATCTCGTTGAAGTCCTCTGGAACGATGTTGGAAAGGATGCTATCGAAGAAACCGTGATTAATCCGATTGACGCCCGGTTCGCTATACATGTTGGCTGTCATCTTCTGAAACCCAAAGACATCCGGCCATGGGGTGTCGTCGAAGATTTTACATTAGTTGATGAACTGGTCGAACTGGTTGGTGGAACAACGGTTGATTACAAACTCAAAGACATGTGCTGTGGAGCAGGTGGTGGGTTACGCTCGGCTGAGCTGGAAGTCTCTCTGGATATGGCTCGAGAAAAATTCGAAGCGATGAAGCAAGCAAAGGTTGACGCATTAATCAACGTCTGTAATTTCTGTCACCTCCAATTCGATCTTGGTCAAGTGCAGGTGAACAAACAATTCGGGACCGACTATCACATTCCGGTTCTCTATTACACCCAATTGCTAGGTCTTGCACAAGGGTTCACACCGAAACAGATGGGACTCGATAGGCACTTCATTTCCGTTGACCCTTTCCTTGAAAAAATTGGGATGAGCGTGTGATGTTGACAAGGCAAGAACGAAGCCCCATTGTGCCAGAGGAGGAATCCAACATAAAATACCAAATTATAGTGAACGAGGATTGGTGCAAGGGCTGTGGCTTCTGTTACACGTTCTGTCCCCGAGAAGTGCTAGAAAAATCAACAAAATTCAATGCGAAAGGGTACTACCCTCCGGTTGCGACAAATATCGACCGATGTGTGGGATGTGGACTTTGTGAAGCCCTTTGCCCCGATTTTGCCATTCACGTTGAAGAAAAAGAAACTAAAACTGAACGCAGGAGGGGCGAGAAATGACGCAGAAAGCCGTGCTAACGGGGGAAATGTTCACACAAGGCGACATCGCTGCTGCAGAAGGGGCGCTTGCTGCTGGCTGCCGCTTTTTTGGCGGGTATCCAATCACACCTGCCACCGAAATCGCTGAACGGATGGCTTATCGACTTCCACGCATCGGTGGTCGATATATCCAGATGGAAGACGAAATTGCATCCTGCACAGCGGTCTTAGGAGCATCCTATGCTGGCGTTAAAGCCATGACTGCTACTTCGGGACCGGGTGTCAGCTTGATGAACGAGACCATTGGTTTGGCAGTAATGACAGAAACACCCATGGTCTTAGTCAATGTTATGCGGGGAGGGCCTTCAACCGGTCAACCCACCGAAGCCAGTCAAAGCGACATCATGCAAGCCAAATGGGGAAGCCACGGCGATTACGAAATCATCGCCCTAATCCCCTCGTCCGTTCAAGAAATGTTTGACCTCACTATCAAAGCTTTCAACTTATCCGAACAATTTCGTGTTCCAACTTTCGTTCTTGCAGATGAAATCATTGGACATATGCGTGAACGCTTAGTAATTCCACCCGAGGACGAAATCGAAATTGTGAATCGCAAAAAACCCACTGTGCCCCCGGAAGAATATCTGCCTTTCAAACCTGATGAAGATCTAGTACCCCCTATGGCAACATTCGGTGATGGCTATCATTTCTACGCCACAGGGCTCACTCACGACGAACGCGGATATCCCGTAATGAATGATGAAGCCCAGCTCGCTCTGGTTCCACGACTATGTGACAAGATTAGGAAAAACACCGATAAAATCACCCAAGCCGAGAGCACCGAAACTGAAGATGCTGAAACACTCGTCATTGCATATGGAGGCGAAGCTCGCACAGCAATGCGCGCCATCAAAGATGCACGCGCCAACGGCATGAAAATCGGTCTTTTCCGGCCCATCACGGTCTGGCCTTTTCCCAAGGAACAATTGAAAGAAGCCGCAGCCAATGCCCAAAATGTGATCGTTGCAGAACTCAATTACGGTCAATTAGTGGGCGAAGTAGAACGGGTCATCAGGAATGAAGTTCCGGTTCATTTGATTCCACGCGTATGTGGCAGCCCCCATACCCCCCAAGAACTTATGAAAGAAATTAGGAGGCGTATCAACTGACAACGACTACTCGCACAACGACTGAAGGAGAACATCCTCTCCTCAATTACATTCGGCGTGATCGATTCCCTCATATCTTCTGCAGTGCCTGCGGCATTGGAACCGTTCTTCAAGCCTTTGCGAATGCACTGCGTAGTCTCAATTTTGATATGGATCGTCTGGTAGTCATCAGTGGAATAGGTTGCACCGGACGCGCCAGCGGATACTTTGCTGCGGATAGTTATCATACCACACACGGTCGGGCCATTGCCTTCGCATCCGGCGTGAAGGTGGCAAACCCTGAACTTAATCCCGTAGTGATAAGTGGTGATGGTGATCTCTTTGCCATTGGTGGAAACCATTTCATCCATGCTGCACGACGCAACGTCGACATGCTTGTATTATGCATCAATAATTTCAACTACGGAATGACCGGCGGTCAAATGGGACCCACCACTCCCGACTCAGCCATAACTGTCACATCACCTGATGGCAACATCGAACATCCTTTCAACTTAGTTAGTGTTGCAGCAGCCTCTGGAGCCGTATTCGTAGCCCGATGGACCGCTCTGCACGCTCGGCGGCTAACTAAATCGATTGAGAAAGCTCTCCAAAAGAAAGGCTTCAAATTTATCGAAGTCATCTCCCCCTGCCCCACACTCTATGATCGATACAACCGATACGGATCTGGACTCGATGTCATGAAACGATACCGAGAGATTTCGGTCATCCGTAACTTCACCGATCCCATGCAGGCTGAAATTGATTATCGCACGCGGATTGTCTGCGGTGAATTCATCGATACCGAAACACCTGAATTCACTGATCTGCTTGCCAAACAAGCTGAGGAACTCCAGAAGAGGTGAATCGAAACCAATGACACGAATCGAAATTCGACTCGGCGGTCTCGGCGGACAGGGTATCATCAAATCCGCCGTTATAATCGGTGAAGCTGCCACCCTCCATGATGGGAAGGAAGCCGTCCAAACCGCCTCCTATGGTCCAGAATCACGTGGAAGTGCTTGCAAAGCTGAAGTCATCATCTCAGATACGCCTGTGGATTATCCCCTCGTTCTCACCCCACAGATAATGGTTGCCCTATCAAATGACGCCTTCCACAAATACAAAGGAGACCTGAGTGAAGGCGGCATCGTAATCATCGATTCAGATTTGGTGAAAGCGGGAAAAATTAAGGCAGGTGTGCAGGTGTTTCAAGTGCCCGCTGCTTCCACAGCTCATCAAGTTCTGAAAAATCCCTTGGTGACCAATGTCGTGATGCTCGGTGCGTTCACGGCTATAACAAAAGCGGTAAGCCCCGACGGAATGCGTAAAGCCATTGCCAACGCCTTTCCGAAATATAAGGAACTCAACCTCCGTGCCTTCGACAAGGGTATGCAACTCGGACAAGAAGCCATGGAACAAGCAATCCAAAAGAAGTGAGATACTCAATGTCAACAGAACAACCCAAAATCGGTGTCTTCATCTGCCACTGCGGCTCCAACATCGCCGGCGTAATCGATATCCCCAAGCTCGTTGAATATGCCGCCACACTCCCCCACGTCGTAGTAGCTGAAGATTATCGGTACATGTGTTCCGACCCCGGACAAGATCTCATTAAGGAACGGTCCCGAGAAAAAGGCTTAAACCGCGTAGTTGTCGCCGCCTGCAGCCCCACCCTCCACGAACCCACCTTTCGACGTGTTCTAGAAAGTGTCGGGCTGAATCCTTTCTTTTTTGATATGTCTAACATCCGAGAACACTGCTCTTGGGTCCATACCCACGAAGAAGAAGCTGCCCTCGAAAAAGCCAAAGATCTCGTCAAAATGGCCGTTGCGCGCGCTGCGGAACTCGAACCTCTCGAACAGAAACAAGTCGATGTCAAAGCCAATGTCTTAGTTGTTGGAGCCGGAATTGCAGGCATCCAAGCAGCTCTTGACATTGCTGATGCCGGCTACAAAGTCTACCTCGTAGAAAAAGAACCCAGCATTGGCGGGCACATGGCCCAACTGGACAAAACGTTTCCCACGCTTGATTGTTCCAGCTGTATCCTTACTCCCAAAATGAGTCTTGTCGGGCAGCATCCCAACATCGAACTCCTCACCTACAGCGAGGTCCGAGAAGTCGACGGTTTTGTGGGTAACTTCAAGGTGAAAGTAGAGAGGAAGCCCCGCTATGTCATCGAAGACAAATGTACCGCATGCGCGGACTGCCTGGAAGTCTGTCCGGTAAACGTACCGGATGAGTTCAATGCTGGGCTAGGTTGGCGAAAAGCCATTTACATTCCTTTCGCACAAGCGGTACCCAATGCCTATGTTCTCGACACCGAACACTGCTTAGGCATGACGCCGATAGCCTGTGGCAAATGTAAAGACGCCTGTGAAGCGGAAGCCATTGACTATGAAATGAAACCAGAAATTCTCGAATTAGACGTTGGAGCTATTATCGTCGCAACAGGCTTCGAGCTCTTTGATGCCATGAGACAACTTGAATACGGGTATGGCAAGTACCCCGATGTCATGACGAATCTCGAAATGGAACGCATGCTTAGTGCCGCTGGACCCACGGACGGTAAAATTCTCCGCCCATCAACCATGAAGAAGCCCAAACACATCGCCTACATTCAATGTGTGGGATCACGGAATGAACGCTACAACTCCTACTGCTCACGAGTCTGTTGTATGGCTGCCCTCAAACAAGCCCGGCAAATCCGTGAAAAATACTCCGATATCCAAGTCACGATTTTCTATATCGATATGCGCGCCTTTGGTAAAGGCTATGAAGAATTCTATGAAACCACCGCACGCGAACATGGCGTGAACTTCGTGCGAGGTCGGGTTTCAGAGATTCGCGGATCCTTCGAGTCCGATAAAATCGTTGTCCGTGCAGAGGACACATTCCTCGCC
>JABXGS010000100.1 GCA_016550425.1 archaeon | reverse complement strand
TTCTACCATAAGGATACCTCGTCCTCATTCAGCCTTTTCTCCTTAAAAACAAAGAGGATATAGCACAAGCCTCAATAAACATAGCTATTTAGTATGTCAAAGGGTAATCTATCAGGCATTAAAATACAGAAGCCAGAATCGCGGTAAATCTATTTCAGAATAAATCATGGAGTTTATAAGATTAAACGTCTATTGATTGTTGCTGGGATTTTAGTCCTTCTCCTATTAACGCTCGGAATCGCAGTCATTTTGATTAATCTCCCCCAATGGTTACAACTCCCACATGAAATGGTGTGTCAACTCACAGGGGAGGAGGCAACAAATGACACAACCGTTGTCAATGTTTTTGGTACGGACATTGGATTGATGATTGTCTTTCACGACCGTCTTCATTTCATTTTTGGGGACACCTTTGGGCCAGATAAGTGGGATTGGCGATCCAATACAATGGCTTATACTGATGATACGGATCCTTCGGACGGCATTGTGCTGACGGGATGGATCACTGATTCAGCGACACACTTGGCGAAGGAATTGATTCATAGTGCAAAAATTGAGGATGTTGAGACAACGATTATCCCAACCACTGCAGTCGTGGTGGACGATTGCATGTATGTTTACGTGATGTCAGTTACTAGTTGGGGAGAACATGGCGATTGGACCTGCAATAATGCCAGCATCGCTTATACACTGGATGGACACACCTTCACTGAAGCCTATAATATGTCGTGGCCAGGGGATTCACACTTCATTGAATGGGGAATTATTAAAGGGGGAAGCGGAGCCCCAGCTTCCGGTGGATATCTTTATTTTCTCACCACAGGGAGTGGACGGAATGACTCCTGCTACTTAGCCCGAGTTCAGGAAACCCAGATTCTAAATGAAAGCAGTTACCAATATTACGCTGGGCAAGGGGCTAGTGAAGTACCATTATGGACCGACAACCATAATGACGCTGAACTAGTCTTGGAGGCCCCAACGGGTGAAATTAGCATCATGTGGAATACTTATCTTGAAAAGTATATGATGCTGAATCTTGACGATGTTGCCAAAAAAATCTATGTGCGAACGGCTCAATCACCGTGGGGTCCTTGGAGTCCACCACGCACCATCATTTCCCGACCTGAATATATTGGATTCTATGCTCCCAATATCGACCCTATCCTCGTTGAAGATAACGGACGCATTGTCTACTTTACCATGAGTTTGTGGAACGAGTATAATGTTTACCTAATGAAAGTCGACCTCACTCAGCTCCTAGGACACTTTCATTACAGGCTAAGCACAATTCTTGTTTTCTCAAATAGCTTCTTGATGGTGATCTTGTTTAACAAAAAGGTTGGGTTCCGGATTTGTCCTTGTCAAAGAAGTGAAATTAAAAACCATTAGGCACTCAAAGCGAAAAGAGGATGATAATTTGAACAACGAAACATATGACATTATCATTATTGGTGGTGGGCCTGCTGGGTTATCTGCTGCTATCTATACAGCGAGAATGGGGAAGAAAACTTTGCTACTCGAGGGCGGGATGTATGGTGGTAGAACCGCCAAGGCTCCAAATGTCTGGAATTACCCTGGATTTCCCGATGGCATCAAAGGGACAGATCTTGTAGAGTTAATGGTAAAACAAGCTAAGAAATATCAAGCGACGCTCAAATTCAGCAATGAGGTCATTGATATTCAGCTTAAGGGAAAACAAAAGAAAATCGTTACTCGCGAAGGCACTTACCACGGAGATGTATTGATTCTTGCCATGGGAACACATAGTAAAAAGCTCCGAATTCCGGGTGAAACAGATTTTCTGGGTCTGGGTGTTAGTTACTGCCCTGTGTGCGATGGTCCCCTCTACCGGGGCTTACGGGTTGCCGTGATTGGCTCTGGGAGCGAAGCCTTCGAAGATGCCTTCTTTATGGCTGATTTTGCACAAGAAGTCTTCTTGATTACGCATACAACTGACATAACAGCGGAACAGAAATTCATAGAAGAAGCTGAAAAAAAATCCAACATTACTCTTGTTTCCGGTCAACTCCTAAAAATTAAAGGTGACCAGGTTGTCACAGGGCTCCAGTATCGCGGCTTCGAAGATGAATCTGAAAACGAACTGAAAATTGATGGAGTATTTGTATCGCTGGGTGGAGTTCCCCTTACAACCCTTGTGAAAAAAGCGGGTGTTAAAGTCGATAAACGTGGTTGTATCATGGTAGATCGGCGACAAGCGACTAATATTGATGGCATATACGCCGCTGGTGATTGTACTTGTGGTGGTATGCAAGTTATCACAGCTGCAGGTGAAGGCGCTATGGCTGGAATACAAGCTTACCGATTCACCAAGAAGTAGTAATTTAGATGCTTACCAGAAAACGCTGGTTATTTTTTTTAATTAGGTGGTAGGGCTAGTCGGGTCCAGTCGACGAAATCGTCGCGCTTTCGATCAATTCGTGTACCCAACCAAGCGATGAGATCATGAACCGTCTTAATTGCTGCAGGATGCATCATCATGAAGACATCCACACCAGCTAGCAGGAACATTAAGGCCGTGGTGCTTTCCCAGATAGGTCCACGTAGCTCTCGTGGTCCCAGTTCAGGTTTCTTCATCCATGCTTCCCGCGCAGCCCAAGCATTGGTGGTTCCACTACTAAGAGGAAACTGCAACTCTGAATCACCTAATAATCCTGCCAACCGCATACGTTCCATAATGGTAAAGCTATATTCAGCGCCATAACCAAGTGCGGCAGTAGTAGGATCGATTATGATTTGGTCTGTAGAGATATAGTCAAGGAGGCGTCTATTGAGTTCTTTTTGTTGATTAATGTCAATACTAGTCCAAGAGAGCACCAGTTGATTATGTGCTTTGGCAGCTTTGGCTACGGGTTCCCACATATCAACGGTTGCGGAAGCAAGAAGAACCCGTTCGCCCTCAGCAACCTCTGCAGCCTTTGATAATATTTCTGCATCCTTGACGGGGTCACCTGATCCACCAACAATGATAGGAACCTTTACGTTTTGAAGTATATTTTCAAAGCCTTTCATTGCTTCTTTAGCACTGGTATCTTTGATGAGCGGATCAGTGCTGATCATGTGGTAGGTGATGAAATCTGCACCGAATTTGTCAATTACCAGTCGTGCCCAGTCGACAGGATCATCCATTACATCATCATAATGCATTCGAACAGCCTTTGCGAGCTTAATACGCATATCAAAGACGTCTGCAGCAACTACAGGAGAATGTTTGGGTGGGGCTTGGAATAGATTCCAGGCCGGTGCAGTATGTCCTCCCACAGTAATTGTTTTGCTTCGTGAACCGCCTTGAGCCTTTGTAGCTCCCAAGGTTATTTCACGAATCTCTCCAGTATATTCAGTCAGTGGAGCTTTAAACCGGGCTTTTAGTAGTTTTGATGGACGGGCCGGTGAGGGAATACCCGGTACGGGCACTGCTGATTGACCCTGTTGAAATTGCGTTTGAATCCCCAAGGCGGAAAGCATTTGCTGGGCAAATTGCTGGACAGCAAAGGCGTTTTGAGCGAGAAATTGTCGCGCTTGGCCTGACATCCCCGCTCCGCCTCCGGGAGGAACTATGACTTCGAGTTCGTCAACATCAATAGTCATATCTTCTAATTCAAGCTCAGCAAACTTTCCAAAAATGGCTTCCAATGGTCCAAGAATACCCAATTCAGGATCGTCTGTTGTGAAGGTTAGTTCAGATTTTTCTTTCTTCTTCTTAGGCGACATTATGCATCGCCTCGTCTATTTCTTTTCTTTTTGATCCAGGCGTTTTATGATGACTTTCTCGGCGTAAATCTTTGCGTTCTTAAAGATGATTTGGAAACCAGGGCTCCCGCCAGTTGCAGGAACCGTCGTCATCATTTGACCAGGCATCATAAAGGGTTGAGTCTGTTGAGCTGTTGGTGTAATTTCTTCGTGGCGTTCCTCTTCTTCCAATCGAGCAGCACCACCTACATCAACCCAGCGTTCAACAACGGGATGGTTGTGGTCCTTAAGATAGGCTTTC
The DNA here is from genome assembly GCA_016550425.1 of archaeon. Next base: position 601 of record JABXGS010000100.1, on the reverse strand, counting down.
AATTCTTCAACACTTGATACATCATTTTCGGTTGGGATTATGTCCCGTAAATTCTCGGGCATGAAGTCATAGACCCGATCCTTTATGGCTTTGGGCAACCACACAATTCGTTCCCAACCACCATCAACCTGTAGGAATTTTGGAGAGCGCATGTATTCAATGGAGACGCCATGAAAACCGGGAATCTGACGTCCACCAGCTGTGGAATCTGCCATTGTTGAGAATGGTAGACCATTCACGGCACTTCCTTTATAATCCCGGTGGACAAGTCCGAGGCCATCGACTTCTGGGATAACAAAGGCAATGGCTTCAAAACAGCCACAACTAGTGTGTGGTTTTTCGAATGCACTGTATAAACAGACATCGGTTACTGCACCAAGCGTTTTTTCTTTGTATGCCTGATTTACTCCCTCATATTGTCCCTTAAATTCGTCAATGGTTTCTCCTTTTTCGATTGAAAATAAGGGTCCCTTCGGGTCCACTCGTGCTGCGGCGCGTCCGTCAAACCAGCTGATTGCTCCACAATTTGCATATCGTTGATGTGTGATAGTGAAAAAATGTGTGTGCGCAAAGTATTGACAAAGAGCACAGCCATAGAAGA
>JABXGS010000099.1 GCA_016550425.1 archaeon | reverse complement strand
TGTTCATTTTTGTACTGAAGTTTATCACCCATTTTGAATGCCTCCGAGCATTTGGCTGAGGAAAGCAAGGCATTCCTATTATAAAAGGCGGACTCACATTTGGGGGTCACATAATGTTACTTTACTCACATTTTGTAACTATACAACAACTTTAGCATTTATCGATTCGAAATGCATCGATTTTAATCATATAATAAGAATTATAGTTTGGGAAATCGACACCTGCACCAGAGGAATGGTTATGACAAAAACAAAATTCAATCAGTGGTCCTGGGAACTAATTTTTATCCCCGTCCTCTTCACCCTGAGTGGCATATGCTTTATCCTAATGATTCTCACACCTTCTCTCCCACCGCCCTACTATGTCACTTACAACACCCTTTGGGGAACTGGGGGAGCCATCTTCTTCGCCGTTGGCATTTATCTTACCTACCGCCTCCGGACTTTCATCCAAGCCCTCAAAAATCAAGAATTACCCAATTACAATAACCTCAACCGCAACTTTCTCCTTTTCTTTCTAATCTTTCTCCTCATGTTACTTGCCCTTGACATTGGTATTATTTTCTTCACTATTGGAACACAAATTCCACCACCCCCGCCATAGCACTACCAATGAAGCAAGTTGAAGTAACCAATTTTGTAAAGGTAAAGAAAGGACAAATCACTCATTTGGTGTTGGGGTCACATAATGTTACTTTACTCACATGTTGTGAATTATAGCAAACCCAAAGCTGATTCGTATTCTAACAGGTTTGACATCCTCATAGACAAAATTAGTTTTCGAATTAATTTGTTAAAAACACCATCAAGGCAAGAACAAAATAATACAGCATAAACGTGCTGACTCCTAATCGTTCGAGGAGACCCTTGTAGCTACTTTTAATGAAAATCCCTGAAATTATCATAAAAGCTAATGCAACTATAGCCGAAATTAGGGAATACAAAGCAAAGGAATTCCATAAGACTACTCCAGCTAATTCAAACCACAGCACTACCATCCCTGTAATTAACAGTAATCCCGAACCAAAAACCAGGACTAAATGCACTTTTCCCCGATAGGTAATTATCTCACCACCTTCATCAAGTGGGAAAAAAAGAGCGACGAGCACGCCTAAAAACCCGCTAATTAAGAACAAAATCTGTCCTCCAAATGGACCTTGTCCATTGTTTATTCCCCATGGTAATCCAAGATAAAATACAAACAATAAGATGCTCGATGTTATAAGGAACGAATCAAATACCCGTTTTCTAGGCGCTCCAACTGCCATTAATGAACTTATGTCATCTCGAATGTGACTATAATCCGGTAGTAAAATACCACCAAGAATCCACATTACAGTGTAAATAATTGGACTTAGCATTCCACAAATTGCTAGAAGCTGTAATAAATTCATTCGTCTCACAATCTGGAAAATGGGATTATAATTCTGTCAGTCTTTAAGGTTTTTCACATCCTGTGACTTGGTAGTTTTTGGGGTCACATAATGTAACTATACTCATATGTTGTAAAATAGTGAAAGTAGAATAGAACGATAATCTTCAGGCTTTACGAAAATAAACTCGTCAATTAAAACGAAGACTATTGACTAGATTATTCCTTAACTTGAGTCAAGTAATTGTTTCAACCAATCAGGAATTTTGTAATCAACAATCACCTGACATTCTCCCGTATGCCAATCAGGGTATGGCTTAATATCAATAACAGGAGTTCCATCAACTGCATCCAATCCTTTCACCCAAAGAACATTGTTTTCATGGTTTACAAGCTCAACAAGAGTCAGTCCTATGGGATTCGGACGACGGGGTGCTCTAGTCGCTAAAAAGCCAACTAGATGTTGATTATCTGAGCAGCTCGGGTGAACCCAGGAACCATCTTCTCTGATTTGCATTTCGTGTAACCAAAAGATTATGAAAATATGTGAAAATTCCTCAATTCCTAGTAGGGCGTCTGCCAAAGAGTCTTTTAGTACAACTTTAGACATGGCACTAAAATCTCTCTCATCTGATGATAGGCGTTCTATGAAACCTATTGGTTGGAGATGAATTGATTTAAGCCAGCTCAAATGAATCACGGCAATGAGATATTATGCAGCGTGAATTAAGGATTATCATTAGGGGTCCCAAAATGTTACTTTACTCAGATTTTACAAAATAATACCAAGTGAATGATTTGATGACCTAGGGGTTCTCGCTTTACCAGCACGGTTTTCTTTTGGATGACTTTTAACTTCCGTTTAGAATCCAGTTGATAATATACGCCGACGACTTTATCTCAGGGAGCATGCGTAGAGCTTAACATAGGCCCCCTCTTCATTCAATATGATTACTTGCTCTTTCTGAATTGTCGTATAATTCCGAGTAAAAAGTTAGCCCTCGGAACCTTTTTCATATAGACTTTATACTCAGCTCCAAACTTCTCAATTGCGTCTCTGTCAGCTCTTATTAAATCCATGTATGTCAACGGGAAAATAGGAATGCCCAGTAGAACGATAACCCAGTGTTGGAAAAGTAACATTCCAGCAATTGCCCAGAGCATGAAGGTCACATACTGTGGATGGCGAACAATAGAGTATATTCCAGTATCCACAAGTTTAGTGGTGTGAATGTAGCTTTTTCCCTTTCTTACTCGACCTTTTTTACGGAACTCGAATACTGGAAGCAAACCAAAAACAATACCCGAAATAACATAGAGCCCCACTCCAACATATGCTAACATCTCAATTTGAGACACCGTAGATAACAAATAAATGCCAACGATAATCTGTGAGATAAAAAGAAAACTTACAAGGGCTACTGGAAGAAAACCTAACCAAGAGAAACGTTTCGTGGACATTTTATTTCTCTCTCATTTTGAGCTTATTTAATCTGTTCTTCCCTTTACAAAATGTTTACAAGATATTCCATTTGTGTCCTATCATATAACGATATAAGAAATAGTGCTTTGGGGTCAAATAATGTAACTATACTCACATGTTGTGAATTCTAGCAAATTCAAAACGTGATCCTTATTCTAGCAGGCTACAATGAATATGTTTCATCCAATATTCACTAAATGGTTAAGCTTTTTCCTGGTTTGAGTATTTACACCAATAAGTGCCTTTAAGCTAATTCTTAAATACTGTCTGTCGATTATCGAAATTCAGCACTCATTCTTTGGAGAGGAAATGCGTGAACACCACTGGAAATGGTCTATTAGAAAAACCTTCAGAAAACTCACCTATCGCAACAAAGAATTTTACGCAAAAATGGTTTTGGTTAGGTGCTGTAGGGATATTCATCTTTATGAGTGGAACAACACTCTATTGGATTCTTGGAATTACAATGCAACTCTTCTGGTATCTCCTGATATCTTATTTGGGCACCATTATGGTACTTGGTTCAATTTTCAGTCTTCTAATTGGAATCGGAGGAACTTTGGGAGCATTTACATTCCTAGGTTATTATTGGAATTTCGAAGACACGCTAGGCTTAGCTGTCTGTATAACTACGTTAATTTTTACCTGGTGGCTACCTATCATGGATTTACTCGAAAATATGGGTCTCCTTATATTACCGCATACTTTTGAGTGGGTTATTTTTCACAATGTGTTCTTGGTATCTGTAGTATTCCTTGGTGTCCAAATGGTTCTCTGGGGTGTCTCCATGATTAAAGCACGGTTCTTTGTAGAGAGGCGCATGACCTGCATAACTGCGGGGATTCTCTTCATAATCGCTGGCGCTTTCACAACCTCAATAATAGGAATCCCAGTAGGATTTATAATGACACTTCCAGCAGGCAGCTTAGGGATAATATCCATTTTGTTCCTAAGAACCGAATAAAAATTCTAAGTCCAATGCTGGAAAACATTAAACAGTTCTTTCCTGAACGATCAAACACCAGTTATAACTATATCCAAGAAAATGAGAGGTACTCAGGAATTCCTGAGGGGAACGATTTACGTAAGAAGTAACAAGCGGGGTCATATGTTCTGGTTACTATCATATTAACAAATAAGAATAGGTAGTTTGGGAGCCACAATGAGTGAGTAACTCTCCATGTTGGGGTCACAAAATGTAACTATACTAACATGTTGTGAAATATTGACGGAACCTTGACGCATTTCGAATAATTAATAGCGATCATAGGAATATGCAGCTCCGGTGAGAAGGAATTGCCAACTCAAGAACCAGATTATTCAAATTACTTGATATATTTATCCCGAATTTCGGGTGTGGGCGGCCTTATGGCGGGCTTCCTCTTCACAGTCCTCACTTTGCTCCTTACTCAAATCCTCCTTCCAGCCACAATTCAATCACAAGCAATCTTACTCTTCTTCAATGCCCTATTCCTTGCCAGCATATACCTCGTCGGTCATATGGCTTGCCTGATGACCTATTTCTGCAAAGAAGTCCCCCCAATGACTCCCTTCATACGCGCCGGTTATTACTTGTCCCTCCTTTTCTTTGTCCTCTCAGCCTCCTCTCCTACATGTCTCTTCTTCCTCTGGAACCTCACCTACCTTACAATCGCAAGCTTCATCCTCTGGATAATTTTCACAGTAACTGTTTTCAACTACATCTATCGTCCTCTCCGACACTACAGAGAAAGTCGTGCCCGCATTCTCAAGCTTCCGATGCCCAAAACTAAAAACATATGAAAAGGCTTCTGTGAACATAGTCAAAGCTTATCACTGTCAAAGATACTCCCCTTCAATCGGGGTTAATCAGCTAGCCGACTAGCCATTAACATGGAGAGTAACTCTCCATGTTGGGGTCACATAATGTTACTTTACTCACATTTTGTTAAATATAACAAACCTTAAGCGTGATTTGATTCCTAAGGGCTCTCCCTTTATCAGCACGATTTACTGTTGGTTGACTTTTTTTGCTTCCTTGTCCGTTACTTTCTTTCTCCTCCGAAGATACCTGTATACCTGAACCGGCCAGATTGCCCAGTCCCAAGAAACTTTGTACATAAGATACCACCATCCCCACACCATTGCCAGAAACAGTGGTAGGACGGCTCCAGCAGGGCTAGTAAGGCCGACGATACCGCCAACCGTTAACAGGAAGATGAAAATCCCGATACAAACCACATTAACGAGTTTTGAACCAAGTTTTTGCTTTTTATGACCTACAGCATCATCCCGGGGAGTCGACTTTGAGAAAGAATACATTCGCGTGAGAACCCAGCCAATAATGATGATAAGGACGATGACAAAAATAATGGAGAGACCAAGCATGATGTTATACATCAAAGTAGTGAATCCAAAGTCGTCAATCATTGGTGGCGGTTGGATTATCCAGTAGAGTTGTATCCAATTGCTAACCAGATAAGGCTTCATCGATTTCCTGGAGTCTTTCATCACAATAATCGTTTATAATGATTCCCACACAGAATCGCTCATACCTGGAAAAATAATTTCAACTGAAGTGCTTCACATGCCTTCTCATTGATAATGGAGTATTCAGAACTATTTTGGGGTCACAAAATGTAACTTTACTTACATTATGTGAGAATTCAGACTTTGGCTGTTCCGAACTACGGACAAAAAAGAAAGCCTTTAACGCATGGTATATGACTTGTAGTTTGTTTCAAAGCTCTTACGAGGGATGGAAATGTCATACAAGCAGCCCCCACATCTTAGCAATCAGGAAATGCAAGCATTTTTTCAAGCTGCGAAAATCGCTCGATTATGTAGTTTTAATAAAAACGGGACCATCCATGCGGTTCCGGTCTGGTTCAAATATAAACAAGACCACTTTGTTATTGCGGCACCCGAAAGAAGCCAAAAAGTTCGAAATATCCTTCGAAATAATAAAGTCACGTTATTGGTGGATGTCGAAGGCCCTCCTACTCGGGGTGTCATTGTATACGGAGAGGCAAGCGTGGGTTTTGATAAATGGGATGAGGAGGCTGTTGATTTACTCTCGAGATACTTCCCCAAAGAACAAGCAGAAAAAACAATGAAAGGTGTTCAAACTCTGGCCAATTGGGTGAAGATCACAATTACTCCAAGCCGATTTGCTTCCTTTGACTATGAAAAAGATGACGAGTACTGGAAAGCAGCAGGATATGCTCCGGGTCGTTCATGAAAAATCTAATTAGAAGTAATATCCTTTCGGTAATTTACAGGCTAACATGTGAGTAACTCTTCATGTTAGGGTCAAATCGTGTGACCATCATGTATTATTAAGTTCGTTGAAAGCAAATAGTAAATTGAGGGTTACTAATGGTATCCAAAGCTGAACTTTCCTCCTGGGTGCAGCAATTCATTTCGCAAATCACGAAGGAGTGGGACTTGCCAGTAACCTTTTCGATTGAGAAGCCTGAGGAGAATCAAATTTGTTATCAGATTTTTCTTTTTTTAAATAAGCTTCATCTTTCAGTAGTGGTTCTTTTTGATAAACAGAAGGCTGAAGAAGGAGATATCGCTGAGTTGAGAGAAAAAATCAACCGTGGATTAATACTACTAAAAGAACTAGCTGATGAAAGAATCGTGATATAGAATCTCTTTTGATGTTTGTATAATTTCCCAGTCTGACGAAATTACGAACCACAGGAAACAGGTTCTCAAATAGTAAAGCTAGAGAGAGATAAGGTAATGCGCGATCATAATCCCAGCATAAACGCCTGTGCCAACTGCAGTAGCGACAGACTGAGTGATTGGGCGAATATCTCCTGCCGCCCAGATGCCTTCCACATTCGTGGCACCTCGATGATCGGTGACAATATTTCCTCGTTCATCGACTTTAACACCAATTGATTGAGCCAATTCACTACGTGGAACCCCAATCCAGCCGACAAAGAAGGTATTACATTCAAGTCTACGACCATCGGAGGTAACAAGGACTTGATGCTTACCTGGTTCTTGAATTTTTATTTCCTGGATTCGCCCCTTAGTCCATTCATAGCCTGATTGATCCAAGATATCTTTCCAGTCGTCAGTGAAAGGAACAAAGCCATCCTCAGTCATGAAAATTCGAATGCGTTTAGCAAAGGGTGTGATGCATCGAGCAACATGAATGGCACTGTTGACGGTTCCTGCATTCACGACGATGACATCGTTCCCGGTGGCCTGTGGGCTATCACAATCTGGGCAATAAAAGCTTATGTTATTTTTTCCTGCGTACGGAAGCCATTTTTTCCAGTCGCCATCAACTTTTGGATGCTTTCGTGCGATCCCGGTGGCGAACACAACGGTTTTTGCTATAACTTTTGTGGGCGACCTTTGTGAGGTTTTGATTATTGCCTGAAAAGTTGGAACTTGGCCTTCTAACTGAATGACATCGCCAAATAGATTCTTTACTTTGTATTCACGAAGTTCTTTTCGCATTTTTCGAAGAATGTCAATGGCAGCCACGATTGGTTTAATCCCAGGATAATTGTGGATTGAAGTGTTAGCAAACTGCAGTGGAGAAGTCCTTCGATCAACAAGCAGAATTTTTCTTTGATGAAAACCCAGGTGCAATGCCGTTGCGATACCTGCGGGACCACCCCCAATAATCAAAGTGTCGTACTGAGATGAACTAGATGTCATTCTATGCCCTCATGCTCTTTTAGACAGAAGACTCCAATTAAGAGGTAAAAATGAATCCATTCGATAAATTAGAATGGCGTGACAGGTTCAGGCATGGGCATTCCCACAAATCCAATCATGCGTTTGTACATTTCCAAATACTGGCGCCCCCGCACTGTCACCCGAAACAAACGGCGTTTATCTTCTTCTACTACCTCGACTAATCCCCGCTCTTCCAAAAATTCAAGTGTTGTTTTTGCCCGATCCACAGGCAGATTAGTTGATCGTGCTGCACGTGTGAGTGGGCAATAGCCATGGATGACGATTATACGAATGAGCATGGCGTAGATGTCATAGCGAGTGCGTTTGTGAATAGGACCATCAATTGACACATTAATCACCAGTCTTTTGGGCCATCAGAAGAAGACTTACCAGTGAGTTCTCTAGGCTGTTCATTGGTTTTATCTTTTCGATACTGAAATAGCAAAAAAGGATAGACCCAGAGTGAAGCCTGTGATACATTAAGAAATCACATATGATGGGACTAGCCAAAGGCTTATCTCGAAAAGGTTTTTTTACGGGCACACTAACAGTGACGAAACCACTGAGAACCACCCGAGGTTACAATAATGGGAAAACGCATTGAACAAATCGCTGGACTCCTTGACGAACTGGAAGTCAAATATGAACTCAAAGATGAAACGTTGGTCGCTCTCTGGAAAACCGATAAATGGGAGAATCTTGTCGTTAACTTCATTTTCAGTCCAAATGATGTATGGCTTACAATCGTGGGGTGGCGAAAATTCCCACAACTCTCCAATAAAGAAACCACTGAATTCTATAAGAAACTGCTTCAAGAGGCTTGGCAGTGGAATGGAATTAAATTCTGTTTAGACCCAGATGGTGATATTGCTGTGGTTGTAGAAACTGCGGACACCGAGATTAACGCTGAAGAGTTGTCACGGTATATTCGTCAGGTGTTAAACGCGGCTGATGAATTACATGACTGGGTGAAGCAGAAAGCCTGGGAAGAGTAAGTGGCACACATTTTAATGAATCACCCGATTTCTTACAATTTCAATGTCCTTTTCTCGGTTTTCTATTAGGAACAGAACCATCCTTTAAGAATCCGTAGGATTTAGAGAACTATTTATTTCTGAGCCAGTTAACTTAGTAGAGGAGTTGCGAGGTTGTGGAAGAAAATCCCACTGCAAAGACTATGATTACTTTGGGAATCTGGCTTCAAGTTTTATTTTGGTTTATCTATCTTTTCTTATTTGGGTTCGATACTTTCTTTATCTTTAGTTTGGTTGGATTAGAGCCCTCCTTTTGGATTGGTTCGCTCATCTATACGGTTATCTATTATGGTGCCATGCTTTTTTGTGGAATAATTCTTCTATTGTACTGGTATAGCTGGCGTTCTATGGTTCTACATAATCGCATGAAATTCATTGTGACAGGTGTTCTTGGTATGTTTATTCTCGGCTTTTTACCCGGTTTCTTTATCCTCTTTGGAGGTATTATCGCAGAGAAAAAGGGAGTCAAGAAAGATCAGCCTATCATAGAATCAGGTTCGAATCACAGAAAGATGAAACGCAGTGAAGAATGCCAGTTTTGTGGTGCGAAGGTGTTAGATCCTCATGCTACATATTGTGCGCGGTGTGGTGGATTCTTAGAGGAAGATACCGAGAACACCGAATAGCATAAACAATTAAGGTTTTGTTTCCTGTCTTCGATTAAGATTGAGTCCCAGAATTTTAAGGACATCTGCGACTTTGACGAGAGTATTAACACACCCATCTCGGAATAGAAGTATCCCTCGACCGACAAGCCCCAGTTTCTTGAGCAATAGACCTCCAAGCAAGGCTTCTTTTTCACAGGCTATGCCGAGAATCGCATGGGGTTTGCTAAAGTCAATTATTTTCTGGGCCATGCTGCCGCCGGGAAGAATGAAGACGCCTTTGTAGCCAAGTTTTTCTGCGGCTTCGGTGATGAGGTGTACTTGGCATTTGGGGTTGCAGTGTTGGCAGACGTAGCCGTGTTCACCGAGAGGAGCTTTGCAATCAGATTCGCGGAGGCACTGGGGGACTAATACGATTCGCTCTTCAGGTGGTACACGTTGAAATTCGTCTTGGTTATCCCTATTCATTTTTTGGATGTAGGCCTGGATTACTTCTTTCTCAGTGCATCCATTCTTCTTGGCTTCAGCTTTAATTCGATTCAAGACTTCGAGTTCAAATGCAGAATCAACCATGAATAGGAACTCCAAGCAATAGGAAAGGGTGTTGGGTGATTCAACACAGTGCCTGTGCACCATATATATGTATCAGTAGTGCCAGTGAACTTTCTTCGAGAAAGTGAGACACATGGACGAAGAGCGCATAGGAACCATTTTCATTCTCATTGGCCTCTTTGTGTATGGTGTCCATCCAGTGATAGTCGAATTAGGTGGACTGTTGGTTGCCCCACTTGTGTTTGCGTCAATAGCCGCATTAATTGCGGGTTTTATCGCGCTTCTTTTTGCAAGAAGAACTACTCCACCGATAAGTCGTGCTATTTCACACGAGGATTTGCGTCGACTCATCATGGCAGGGGTCTTAGGTACGTTTTTTGCATTTATGTGTCTCTTCATCGGGTTGCAGTTCACAAGCTCCAATAATGCCGCAATTATTCTTAGATCAGAACTTGTATTTGCACTCGTCTTTGGTTATTTTTTCCTGAATGAGACTATCTCTCGACGACAGTTAGCTTGGATGATGCTAATGGTGTTCGGCGTGCTATTGGTGGTGGTCACCAGCCAGTTAATGATTTTAGGAGTAGGTGATATTCTTCTCTTAATCACCCCCATGGCTTGGGCGGCTGGTCATACCTTCGCTAAACCAGTGCTACAAAGGGTTTCTTCTTGGACCGCTGTCGCGTATCGAAACCTCGTTGGAGGAGCACTGCTTTTGTTTCTGGCACTATTCATGCTATTCTTCCCACTCTTCTCCACACCAATCATCTATTCGGCAAATCTGGCATTCATCTTCATCATCATCGTTGTCGAAGGAGTAATTATCCTCTTAGCACACAGTCTCTGGTATGAAGGAATTCGACGGATTAACCTTGGAAAAGCCACTGCCCTGATAGCCCCAGCACCGTTAGTAACCTTTACGTTATATGCAATTGTTTTCCGAATTCCGCCCACACCATGGCAAGTAATCGGAGCCATAATGGTGATTGCATCCACCATTCTTCTCGCTCGAGAAGTGAGTCTTCGACGTGATCTTGATGTAGTTGAGCGCCTTTAGCTAAAGCATCCAGGTTGAAGTCTGCTCCAACAATCACAGCTAAAAACCCTCAGTAGAGAGAGGGAGCCGAGGTGGTTTCATTGGATAAGGAACCGAAAACGTTTCCGTTAGAATCGTTGTTATCAGCTCGCCGAATTCTAACCCCACAACTGGTGAATGACCGGATTTATTTCATCAGTGATATGAGTGGCATGTACAGCCTCTTTACGATGGCCCGAAAAGGTAGTATTCCAGAACCACTCCTTCCGCGGGGACTAGCGCTCCAAAACCCGCATCTTCTTGGTGGGTACAACTTTCGCGTGGTTCCTGCACTTAATAAGATACTCGTAATGGTGGATAAGGATGGTGATGAAAACTATCAACCGTGTTTCATCCCAATTACTGGGGGAGTGCCCAAACCTATTTTCGGTGACCGATACGCTGGACAACAACTACTATGTCTTGAATTTGATCCCAGAATGAACATAGCTTATTTTCTCATCGATGACCGAAAAACTCCCAACCAAGAAACAATCAAAGTTGACCTTAGGACACTCGAAGTGAACTCCTTGGGTACGAGCATTTATGGTAACTTTTGCGTTGGATACAACTCAACTCATGACACAATTCTTCTCGGTGACACCTACACAGCTAATGATGATGTCTTATTCGTCTGGAAGAAAGGCGATAAGGCACGTTCCCTGTTATACGGCACCCCCATTGAAGCGCGGGAGACGGGTAAAGAGTATCCACTCACAGGATTTGGTCGATGCTATTTCATCCGAAACGATTCAGGTTTAATCTTTCGAACGACTCTCCATGATGATAAAGGGGGCATCGGATTTCTCGATTTAGCTAAAACTGACACAATTCATCCTGTGAAGGTGCATGGAATTCAACACAAAGGAATTGGCCAACTGGATTGGATCCGCAGGATTCAGAACCATTTGTACATAATGGGTTTCAATATTGAAGGTTGTAGTTGGGTCTACCAGGCGGAATTAGATGAAAAAACGACCCCGCCCCAATTTCACCTAAAGGAGATTCTAATTGGAAAAGCACCTCTAGACGGTGGAGTTAATCTGGGTATCGATGAATCGGTAACGGAGAAGAGAGGTAAAATTAACGTCGACTACATTACTGCATTTACAACAGCGACCTCCCCTTCACAATTGGTGCTAGTTAACCCCAAGAACAAGGAAATTATTCAACTCTCAAATGAACGCGTCCTCGGCATTGATCAAAAGTACCTTGCTCCAGGAGAGGATGCCAGTTACACCAGCTTTGATGGATTACAGATTTCAGCCCGGCTTTACCTCCCGTCAGATGAGCTTGGCTACGCTAAACCCTATCCATTGATTCTATATGTTCACGGTGGACCACAAAGTCAAGAACGCCCAGACTTCACGTGGTTTTCCATGCCCCTCATCCAATACTTCACGCTGAACGGATTCGCAGTCTTTGTCCCAAACGTCAGAGGGAGTACAGGGTATGGCCAAGCCTATATGAAAAAGGTTGATCATGACTGGGGTGGTAATGATGCAAAGGATCATATTGAGGGATTGAAGCACCTTGAAAAGGATTCAAGAATCGATTCTACCCGACGCGCCGTTGTTGGTCGCAGTTACGGGGGCTATATGACGTTATGGTTGTCAGCCAACTATCCGCAATATTGGCAAGCTTCCTGTGATATGTTTGGTCCCTACAACCTCTTTACCTTCCTTGAACGTCTACCCGAGACTTGGCAAACCTACTTCCACCAATCATTAGGACACCCTGAGAAGGACAAAGACTTCCTTACAGAGCGATCACCAGCAACTCATTTCCATCAAGTCAAAGCGCCCATGCTTATCATTCAGGGAGGAAATGACCCACGAGTGGTCGAAGCTGAATCTGCCGATGTGGCCCGCCAGCTGCAAAAACAGGGTGTTGAAGTCGAATACATGGTGTTCGATGATGAAGGCCATGGATTCGGTAAGGTACCGAATCTGATTAAGGCATACAAGAGCATCGTGGCATTCTTCAAGAAGCACCTCATGAATTAGTAAGACACTGTGGCGTGTGTCGATTCGCCTTTGGTCATTCGACAATTAACGATAATTTCCATTACGCAACGGCAAGGTTTATAACGGAAATCATTACCAGCACGATTTCAGAATCGAAGTCCCTGATATCAAATCCCTGGCATATCTAACCGTTTGTCATTATTCACTGGAAAATGGAATGAGTTGACTTCGCATGGTGTTGCTGGATCCATTAAGTGTGCTAATTGCCTTAGCCATTATGGCAGTCCTTGCGGTTATTGCATATAAGGGAAAAATTGTTACCAAGTCAGGACTCGTTGCAGCGTTTTTCTTAGGCATCACTATTTGGTTACTGACTTCATGGACCTGGTTTCTAATTCTGCTCATCTTCTTCACTGTTACGGCTCAGTTCACACACTACAAATATACAACTAAACGCCAGCATGGTGCAGCCCAAGAAAAAGGTGGGGCCCGTGATTGGTCCCATGTCCTAGCAAATGGAGTATTGCCCCTTAGCATTGTTCTGATTGGAATTCTAACGATTCTGATATTCGGTCAAGTCGATGCCTTTGGACGAATCGAAGTGGGATTTGGCCATATGATGATTCCTGCTTCATTCATCATAGCTGTTGCTTTTGTTGCGTTTTTGGGTGCAGTGGCCACTGCAACAGCAGATACCTTAGCTACCGAAATCGGGTTACTGAATCCGCTACCACCCCGACTGATTACCCATCCAAGAAAAGTTGTCACACCTGGAACATCTGGAGGAATCTCGGTTGCCGGAGAGCTGGCGACAGTGTTGGGCACTTTGCTAATCGGTGGTATAGCCGCACTTCTTGCAGCACCGTTCTGGATTAACATCTTCGGAGCCACAATGATGCCGGAATTAGCTGGCATTGCTCCCGTGACCCTTGTGCTGGTGGCAATGGTCGGCGGTATTATTGGGTGCACAGTTGATAGCTTACTGGGTGCAACTCTTCAGGGTCACTGGACTTGTAATGTATGTGGCAAGTTAACCGAGAAGAAAGTACATTGTGGAGAAAAATCCACCCATCTTCGAGGTAATCGATTCCTCGACAATCACATGGTGAACCTAATCTCTTGCTTGGTGGGTGCCTTCGTCGCCATCGGGCTGTTTTTGTTCCTACTTGGTATTGGTTTTGCTTAGATAAGCTAAAGGTCTCTTAGACCTGACTGGTCGAAAAAAATAAGAAACGGACTCAATCGGAGTTATTTTTCGATGTCTGAAATGAACCATTAGCCAAGGCGAATATTCTCTAAATCATCGATGTTAAGTTTCCCGATACGACCAGCTGTAAGAAGAACCTGCTTAAGTTCCTTGGGATCCACATTAAGAGTGAAGTGTTGCTTTAACCCCGCAAGGATGTCGCGAGTACTCAGTGTGCGATTCTTGTCACTGTCGAAGAGTTTGATTGTTAGATTCCGTAAATCCTCAAAGCGATTCCAGAACCAAATGAACCAGACCCATTCACTTTGTTTAACGGAATAGTAGTCGGGTTCATGCTCAGAAACGGTGAGGTAGAGCATCACCGCTGTTTTCGCTTCCTTTGCACCAAGGTCTTTGACATAGTTGAGGGTTTGGACAGCTGATCGTCCGGTGTCCACAATATCATCGATGATAAGCACTCGTTTTCCCTTAACAGGGAGTGGTGATTTAACGGGGATGCTAGCATCTTCTTGATGTTCAGCTGTGGTATCGAGCCAGTGTTCAACTTTAAGAGCATAGAGATTTGCGTTACCCAAAAAATCGGAGATAAGTCGTCCAGGCACAAACCCACTTCTTGCGATAGCCAGGAGAAGATCAGGTTTGTACCCTGATTCGGTGACTTTGAAGGCTAGAGTCTTAGACATATCATAGATTTCTTGGAAATCAACGAATTGACATTTAATTGGTTCAACCATTAGATACGGCTCCTACGGTGCAGTCATCTGCCCACAAGACGACACCTCCATAAAAGCTTCTAGCCCTTAAGAGTTGCTGCAAAATGCTTGAGAACAAATAATGCACGAAGAGTAATCCATTTTGATGGTTTTCCCTTATGTTCGATATCGTGCCAAAATTTTCCATTGAAGGTGTGCTTGAGCATCCATTTTCCATCAGGTTGTTGGGCGTCAATAATGACCCTCACAGCATCTTCGATTCGGGGGTCTCTGATGTTGAGTCGGCCTAGTGTGCATAATACATCAAGGATGTCAGAGTTATAAAAGAGTGGAAACCCAAAACGTTTCCATCCTGCTTTTTCTTTGCGGTTCCCATCGCGGTCTCGAAGATATCTGTAAACTTGGTTTTCCAATATAACCTCAACAAGTTGGTTTATGATCATCTTTATTTTAGAAGAGTAGTGAGTTTTTGGAAAAACAGAGAATGCTTTGAGAACTTTGCAAAGACCCATATAGCAGGCTTGCGGGAAGACGGCGTCGGGATTGATAGGGTAGGCCCGGCATTTCCAGCCCCTTTCCTCAGGATTGAAATGATCAATTAGGAATTGGATGGTTTGTTGGGTTCGTGGGTCGTCAAGGTAGTCGAAATGGGCAAGATAGTAGAGAATATTGGCATCCAGACAGCAAGTGTCGGAAACAGTACTTGCGTAACCTCGCGCAGTTTTCGGAAGTATTGTGTTAAAATGCCCAGAGTTGAGTTGGAATTGAAAAAGATGTTCGATACCCTTCTCTATTTGAGGTATCCGAGGAGTGCCTAACTCCGCTAAAATGAGGAGGGTGTGAGTTGTTGCCGTATATTTGTGTGCATAAATATTATGAGGGAGGTCCCAGTAACCTTCTGGGGCTTGCGATCTTAGAATTGCTTTTACAACAGGTGAGTTCGGAATTACCTTTTGAGCAGCTTGAACCTCAGCATTAGTTCGTAGTTTATCTTGAAGAAGTTGGAAAGTCCAGAAACGTACGCTTGGATTAGAAGGTTCAAGAAGCCATTCTACAACTTCGGGCTGAGCTAGGGTTTGATAATCCATAATGTAGGAATAGAGATGGATTGTTAAAAAGGTTGAAGAAAGGGGTTTTCGATCCTCTGAGTTTTGATTAACAAATTAAACGGCCCCTTCGAGAGCCTTTCCGCATTGACAGTTGTCCTGTTTTGTTGACATCTTGGGGATAACTTCAGAGAGTAGGGTTTTGACTTTTCCGAGATTTTCAGCCATGGTCTTTTGCACTTCTTCATGGCTTACGGGTTTTTCTGCATAGACATCATAGTCAGTAATCATTGATACATTCGTAAAACAGATTTGAGCTTCACGGGCAAGATAGACTTCAGGATGTAGGGTCATACCAATAATATCAAATCCCTGCGCCCGGTAATAATGAGATTCAGCTATTGTTGAAAATTGGGGTCCTTCAATGGTGATAATGGTTCCTTTGTAATGATGGGGAAGCTTGAGTGCTTTGGCATGATCAGCGATGAAGCGGGAAAGATCGGGGCAAAAAGGTTCTGCCATTGACACGTGGGCGACGATTCCCTCTTCAAAGAAGGTCCGTTTGCGGCTTCGTGTCCAATCAACGGCTTGGTCAGGGATGAACAGATCACCTGGTTTGATTTCGTCTTTAAGACTCCCCACTGCTGAGACCGTGATGAGTCGTGTGACACCAATGGATTTGAGAGCCCAAATATTCGCCCTGTAATTGACTAGATGTGGGGGATAATTATGACCTCGCCCGTGGCGAGGGATAAAAGCAACACGCTGATTTTTCAACGTACCAACCATTATCTTGTCGGAGGGGGCACCGAATGGTGTATAGATTTTATA
>JABXGS010000098.1 GCA_016550425.1 archaeon | reverse complement strand
TGGATGCCTCAAGAGATGCTGCCGTTGAAACTTCTACTTCATTTAATCCTGGTTGAGTTTTATCTTGGAGTAATTGGTGAGCAAGATTTGCCCACATCGCTGATTCCCGAATACAGGCTAACTCATCTTCATCTTTGGTAACCCGCATATTCGTCAATAACTTGGACATGACTTTCACAGGAAATCCCAGGACTTCCTCTAATTTGGGTCCCTCATAGCCCCATCGTCCCGAACTCCCTGGCGCTTCGGCTCCTAACTTGCCAGCAATCTTAAGGTCTTTAGTTAAGAAAGTGGCAAAATGCTTCATTGGATGCTTTGCATCCGGATAATCAAAGTAAGTGCCAATCTTTGCCACATTGGGCACCTCTTCTCCGACATGCTGCTTTTCTAATTCAGGAACAAAGAAACTAATGTCTGACTCTTGAACAATCAGCGCAAAGGGGCGTTCCGTCGGAATATGGACAAACCCGGTCAGATAATAGATGTGAGTTGGATTAAAAACAATAAAATGTGCAATTTTTTCTTCTTCCAGTCGTTGACGAAGACTCGCTAATCGCTCTTCAAATCGGTGCTGAGGAATTTTCACAATCGGCATAGGCAGTACCTCGAACGGCGATGAATGATATCTGTAAGAGCCTGTTCGCCAAAAGGATTTTCGTAGTTCATCAATTCGTGTCAAGATTAAGGAATAATCTCGCAGCCATTATTGAATTCCGGGTATGCAAAATCACTCAAAGCAATTTTTCCTTGGGCAATTAATGTACGAACCGCAGGAACGATTTCCCTTAGGCATCCCAGAAGATGGATCACAGTGTCACACACTTTCAGAAATCCCTCTTCACCCCATAACCGTTCTTTGTTAGCAAACAAACACCGCCCTCCACATAATCCAAACTCGTCACAGGATGGACAAGGCGCATCAACACTCATAATATCACGGAGGCTCTCAGGTTCAGTTTTCCAGATATCCCCAACGAGTGAAAAAGGATAATCCTGTGAAATCGGACAAATCCCAATGGAACCATTCACATGAATGGCAAACGTATCATTACCGGCTCCACATCTAATTCGACTTCGATTCCCGGTTAGCAGATCATGTATAATCGGTAGAAAGGGCACAATTCCTTCAACTTTACCTGTGTACATCTTTGCTAGCCAGTCTTCAACTAATCGACTAATACCAGGATAATAGGAGTCACGAACCCACCGGTCAAAATCGACCCAATTATCTTCTGCATCCCAGATCACATTCAATTGCCAATGCACGTGGTGAAACCGCGGTGACTCCAAATCAAGGAGGTGCCGCACATCTCGGTAAATGTCACTTTGTTCCGAAACTGCCATCCGGGCAACAATATCCCCTTGATAGCCTTGTTCGTATAACCAACTGACATTTTCTGTGACCTGATCATAGACTCCTTGTGACCGATATCCATCCGTCACAGCTTTTCTTCCATCAATCGAAATAAGGATGGATTGAAAGCGATTTAGATACTCTGCTGGGATGTGATGTAGCAGTATTCCATTCGTCTGTAGCATATATCGGGCTTCAGGGAATCGGGTCATGATCTCAATCATAAGGGGAATTCGAAGAGTGGGTTCGCCACCGTAAAACATCAATTGTACATCATTATCCTTGTTCAGAAACTTGGCGAGATCATCCAAGGAGTACTCAATTTCCGTGCTTGCCCCGGACTCTTCTCCTCCGTGGCAATATTGGCAATTTAGGTTGCATTTACGCGTCAGTATGAGATGATAATTCACAGGCGAATAGCCTCAAATACATGCCAAGCTTCGTGGCTAAAAAAAGTTGAGGAAGGAGCTTAAGCTCCTCCTTGTTCAGGTTCAATGAAGAACAGAATGGCTCCAACGAGACAGAGAACAGCACCGGGACCTCCGATGATTCCCCATTCAAAGGCAAACACTGCGCCTATTATACTAAAGATGAGAATGAGAATTGCGGCGTTGATTCGGTTCTTATCAACCATAGGCAAGAAGAACAAAAACACCATAAACCCAAAGACGACAGCGATGACACCCGCAATCAGGGTTGCTAGAGGATAGATGTAAAGTTGACCATAGTTGAGAAGGTCCATGACATTGTAGAACGCGTATTCACCGATTTGGACAAACCCCGCTATGATTACGAGGATTGCACCAATCCTAGTCAGAAGCTTTCCAGTATCCATAGTATCCATGATAGTTTTCACCAATCCGGGAACAGTTACTACCGCCTTATCCTACCAAACTCAATGAAAAGACTTTCGAGTTTTCTAAAAATATAATTCACGATTCTGCCTGACAACAACTAAAGACACGGTGTGTTTCTTCAATTAATTCCTTCACGCGGTTTTCAGAGAGCCCTACTGTCTTTGGATCGGCGTTGACCAACTGATTCAACGTCAAAATCTTGTGAGTATACAACACATCTCTTTCCTCGTCCGTCACGGTTCGTAAAATCGTAACTGGATATAGTTTCTTATTTTCGATAAACCAATCAATACCCCGACCCTGTGGCGTATTCCACCCAAAATGTTCAATCCCAACACATTCAGCATACCGTTGGGCATGTTTTGTTAGACGCGTATTTGTAACAATCAGGACTCGATCAAAGGTGCAATCGTTTAATCCCTGATCACAACCGGCCTGTAAATCATCCCATTTGGCTTTTGCCGATAATGTGACTTCGAAGGGCGTGTACCGTTCCAGTACGCTATGATGTTTTATCTCTACGTATACAGTCTCATCGCCACGCTCAGCAATGCTGTCAACCTCGTGATCCACACAAGCCCCTTGGATGACCACATTCCCAGAGGCTTTGTACCCATACTCTTCAAGGAGCAATCGAACATAATCTTCGAAGATAAACCCACTCCCAATCCGCGCCAGCCCATCACGTAAATCCCGGCGAAATTCAACGACTTCCCTATGGGTTTCAAGCTCACTAACCGCTATATCATAGATTTCTTTGGTGGTCATTCCCTCCTCAATTCGATCATCCAAATCATCAGCAATCTCCTCAGCAACCGTCTGTGGAGCTCCCATACGAGTCAAAGTGCGTACAATTTTGGTTGAATCAAATTCCTCTGTGCGCCCATCCCATTTTACTACCATTACCAACACTATTCACCCGCTTGAAGTTTCTTCTTTTTCTTTGCGTGTTTCGATTTTTCAGGGTATGCATACTGCTTCGAAATATAATGGCTCCGGGTTCGACGAAACACATGATAGAAAGTTCCAGGAGGTTTCTTCTTGGTCCGGCGACCATGATAGGTGATTGTGATATACTCACCCATCCGCACGCCTGTTCGACCCGAACCACCTTGTAAGTAGTCCTGTAGCATCTTTGCCCACGCTTGAATTACAATAATCCGGTTATTTACGTCATCAAACAGGAGAAAAACTGGAATCTCACCAAACCGGGCTTTTCGAAATAATTTGCCGATTACCAGACCAGAAATCTCATCACCAGGATCCTCAAACACAGCTTCTTCCAGGGTTACCCATTGGGGAGAACGAAATCGCATCAAAAACCCTCCACACTAATAGATTGATTCAGAAAATATGAAGTTTATTGAAAGATAAAATCAAAAAAAACAAGACTTTGGAGGTGACCCTTGGAATGAAGAAGTCGCTCCGGATATTTGGAATAGCCTCTCTCACGAGTGCTTTCGAAGACGTAATACTAGCTGTGCTACACGAGTTCCTAGTTCGTAGCAAGCTTTCATCTCCTTTTCATCTGGCGCACCCTTAGCTGCAGCACCGTAATGCTGCATCGGACCCCGGGCACTACCCTGCACGACCATTCCATGCACTAACATTGCCTCAAGAATTGATATGATGGTCGTCTCAGCCCCTGTGGCAATGCCTCCACTGGATGCAAAAGCGCCTCCTACTTTACCATCAAGCTTCCCATGTATCTTCACAGACGTATCAAATACCTGTTTCACAGGCGCCGACATGAGTCCATAATAAACCGGAGAACCTACAATAATTCCGTCAGCAGCCAGTAGATCCTCGTTGGTCGTATCTTCAGCCCGTTTCATAACAACTTGAACCCCTTCAACATCCTTGGCACCTGTTTCTACAATTTTTGCCATTTTCTCAGTATTTCCCGTTTTGGAATCATACACAATTAGAATCAAAACCATACATTTCACCTTTTTACACGCTTACTTCATTCCCATTCATTTGCATATGCTTCACAGATTTCTGCGATGTTTAAAGCATAACCTTTAGAAATGTTGAACTTTTGGCGCATCCGCCATTCTCCCTCCTTATTCAACTTCCATCCAATTAACCGTAGTTGCTGTCCTTGCGCTAGTTCAACCAAAATAATGGCTTTATGCCAGGTAGGAGTTTTGGCTAGAGTTTTACCCCGTACAATCTTCAGTTCCGACCGTCGGGGGAAAGAATCGCCAGGTTCATCTAAGAGCGTGGATAAGCCTTTGAAGTACACGAACACACACCACGGACTACCTTAAGACGAGATCTACGAATCAATGTTTGCTTTCTAGGATCTTATACATAGTCGACTAAAGTGGCCTGTCCATTCATCTTGGTGAGATTTGTAACACGTACACCTACTAGCCGTAAGGGAGTATTTGGGAGACGATGTTCTTCAAATAACGAAGTCACCATCCTCGATAAGGTATCCGCGTCATTGGTACTCACTGGGAGGGTTCGACTCCGTTGCACCGTTGTGAAGTCTCGATACCGGATTTTTACGGTCACAGTGCGGAAATGATAAGATTTCGACTGGAGCCGCTCACAGATCTTCGTCGATAACCCCTCCAGGGTTTCTCGCGCTAACTCCATCGACTGAGAATCTAGATCCTTCGGAAAGGTCCGTTCATTCCCCATTGACTTCCTTCGCCAGGGACCGGTTCGCACAATTCCTCGGTTATCGATTCCCCAGGCCCGGTCTGAGAGCCATTTTGCACCTTTACCAAAAATCGGTAAGAGGGCTTGAAGTGACATCTGCTGGATCTGCCCCAACGTAGTGATTCCATATTTTTTCAACCGATTTCCGGTTACGCGTCCGATACCATTAACGGCTGTCACATCTAAAGGCGCCAAGAATTCCGCGACAGAGGCAGGATCCTGTGGAACGAGCGTAATTCCCAGAGGTTTATTCTGATCAGTAGCAATTTTGGCTACAGCCATATTGGGTCCAATCCCAATCGAGCAGGGCAGCTTGGTTTCCTCTCGCACAGCGTTTTGGATTTCCAATGCAAGCTCCGTGGGTCCTGCATACTGTTTTACTCGCTCAGTTACCTCTAGGTAAGCCTCATCGATACTTGCCTTCCGAATGCGTCGCTCATCCGCAAATTCTTGTAATACCTCCATAATCTCCTCCGAGGCTTCCACATAATTCGAAAATGGACCAAACACAAACACCGCATCCGGACACAAATCGTATGCTTTCGTAACTGGCATTCCGGCATGAATCCCATATGCGCGGGCTTCATATGAGGCCACACGGACCACGCCTCGTCGCTGCCCTTTCTTCGGGTCTGGACCAACACACAAGGGCTCCCCAATGAATTCGGGATGGAGTCGGTACTGCTCCACCGAGGCGTAAAAGGCGTCCATATCCACATGGAGAATCCAACGCGGCATTGCACAAACCTGTCCGGAAGCAATGAAGTACCAAAAGACAACTCAAACCGAGATAAAAGGGGACAGAGACCTGTAGCGAAGTGACGTCTCAACCTGATGATGTTAACACGTTTATTAGTAGGAACAGGTTAACTCGGTTTCCACCATACGAGTGTCTGAACCTGTTTGTCCACAGAAAATCCCAGTTGTTCATAGACATGAATCGCCCGTTTGTTCTTCACGTGTACACCAAGCCCGGCTGCTTTGCCCCCTCCTTCCTTGAACAGCTTCAAACAAAACCGCAGCATTTCTTTACCAAACCCTTTCCCACGATGTGCAGGCGAAACTCCGATGTTTTGAATATAGCTATCCGGTGGAACAAGGTCTAAAATCCCAATCAGTTCGTTCTCATGGTAGACGAAATACGCCTGGACGCCCTCATACCATGCATCCAGTATTGCTTCCGGAACCTTCGAGAAATTCTTCATCACCAAATTCAGCACATCGTCTGGAGATCCGCTCATAAATTCTTTCATGCACTCGAAGAATTTGTTCACATCTTTTCGTTGAATTTGCTCATATCGGAGTAAATCCGTAACTTCAAAGGATTCATCGAGAGAGCGGCTCATCTCATAACGGTTGGCCAGTTCTTCAAACCCGATACGCCGTAAATGGGCAATTAGATCTTGATGTTCCACTGAGATGTTCAGATAAGCATAACCCACCTCGCGCTTCTTCGCTAGACTCAATACTTCATCTGCTAACTCTTTGAGCACATCGAGCGGTTGATTATAATCAAGAACCACTAGACGAGTGAGAGGCGTTCCCACAGGTTTGAATAGCTGTAGCGGTTCTTTTCCAAGGATTGCTAGACCCACCACGTCCTCGTCTTTGAGATAGAGGCGATACCCAAAACCAATAGCTTCGAGCTGTTCCGTGTAACGATTAATTTGCTCCTTGTAAGACTCGATTGCTGCATCATCATGGGCGATACTTCGAAGTACCATCGGTAATTCCTTCTGTTACTGCACAATACGCCTCCTTAGAAATTCAAGCCTATTAATGGCTTAGAATGTGACACAATCTGGCTTTAAAAAAGAAGCCGATTCAAATCTCCACTCTTTGCGAATTCACTAACAAACCCTCAGAGAAACTCAGCCATACCCAGTCCTTAAAATTCATGGTGATCTTACTCTAGGGGTTAGGTGATGGCTTGGGAGCCGAAAACGACCTTTTCCAGCGGTCAATCGCTGCGCTTGCTGGTGGTAACCCCGAACGAGCGAAGCAACAAATTTTGAAACTTCTCGAGAAGGATAAAAACAATCTCGAGTTACTCACCTTTCTGACCGCGATTTATCAGCAATACCAGCAACCCCAAAATGGGCTCCAAATCGCGCAACGGATTGCTGAACTTGAACCCGACAATCCTCGGCATTGGAACAATCTCGGGTACCTTTACATTTTACTCGGGCGATGGGAAGAGGCTGAAAAATGCTATGCCAAGGCTACAAAACTCGATGAAGCTGCACCCACCGTATTCCTCAACTACGCATTAAGCCTGATTGAGCTAGGGAAAACCGAAGAAGCAACCATTCAATTCCAAAAAGCTCTCCACCACGCCCTTTCTGGTGAATTACTCGATATCATTCAAACAGATCCGCAGTTCACGAAACTGCGTCCACTTGTCAACAAACTGTAAATACTCCCTTTTTTTCCTCAACAGAAAGGACTATAAGCAGTCTACGCGTCGAGCTCGTAGTAGCACCTCGAATCTAGTTTCCGATTTTTTCGAAAATTAGCACTCAAGGCTGTATGCTACTTTACACCATGAATACGAATCAAGGTGATATCGATGGAAAATGGAAAAATCAAATGGTTTGACACCGAACGCAATTACGGCTTCATCGAACGCGATAACGGAGACTCTGATGTCTTCGTTCATGGTGATGACGTTGAAGACGGTGCTACTCTCACACCAGGTGACAGCGTAACGTTCGAACTTAAAGAAGGCAATGGACGTCCCAAAGCCCGAAAGGTCTCCAAGAAGTAAAGAAAGTTCTTCTCGTACCTAATTACCACATTCAGATTACATACAGGTAGAGATGAGGATTTTTTCGCGTCTCTACTGGTGTCCATCCATCGAACGGAAAACTATACGAGACCACCCGTGTTCCCGGTTTTAGTTCAAGCAAGAACTTGTCCTTAAGTCGTTTATTAATTTCTTGTCCCTGATATACGGTCACTACCGTCGCCTTCGCGAGACCTTGGTTAAAGAAGTTGCCCCAAATAACCTCAACCTTTTTTCTCAAACCTCGATGGCGAATCACACCCCGCGACCATAACACACGGAGCGGATCTGCTTCAATCCCAAAAGCATTCGCTCCAAACTGCTCCGCAGCCATCATGATGATTCGACCATCACCGGAACCCAAATCCGCGACAGTATCGTCTGCACTAACTTGAGCTAATTCAAGCATTTTTTGTGCGGTTCTCTTTGATGTTGGCACGTAAGGTGCTCCAATTAGTGAGGGCCATACTGCAGATGTGCCAACGACAATAACACAAAGGAGAATGATGATGAGACTAAACCCAAGGATTAACCAAATATCCATCGCTCGTTCACCGGAGTCCCCTAACAGTTGAATTATAAATGGAAAAGGTCCACGCACCCACTAAAAAACCTCTGACCAAAGGGATTTTTCTTGCCGTTTCATATTCGACCCTGGAACCGAACCTCCGATCAACTCTTTTTCGATTACTGTCAGCTAGAATCATTCAAAACCACCCTCCCAAATGCTGATTCACTCACTGAGGAAGAAATTCTGCAAAAATACCAAGAATTCGACACGAACGACCCCATCGACATGTCTGACCCAAACCACATGGTCTTTATTGGAGAAACACTGGACAGACACCCTGCTGGCCTAATCTGGCTATATCACCGTGCACCCTTTTGGCGATTTACTCAACCCTTAACCTGGATCTATAATCTCCACGTCAAACCTGAGTTTCGACACAAAGGGCTCGCTAAATTGTTGCTAAAAGCCACGGAAGAATGGACAGCTCAGGAACACCTTACACTCATCGCGTTACATGTCCTTGAACAAAATCGCGCTGCACGAGCACTCTATGAATCCTGCGAATACACACTCGTTGCAACACATAAAGAGAGCTACTTTTACGAAAAACGCCTCGATTAGCTTAGGAACTGAGAATCCTTTTACAGAAATTACATATTACCATACAACACATATTCTATACTGTATTTGGGAGGATTCTGTAACTTGACTCTGACAGCTGATCTGAAGAAACTAGCCTTGGACGCAGGCTTTGTTACTGTAGGCATTGCCACTCCAGATA
The DNA here is from genome assembly GCA_016550425.1 of archaeon. Next base: position 8,160 of record JABXGS010000098.1, on the reverse strand, counting down.
TGCTTCGTGGCTTACCCCATGGATGGGTCCATACGGTTCAAAACTTACTATCACCTGAAGAAGCATTCCCCGCAGTAAAATCTGTCATGTTGCTAGGATACTATGCATGGGACAAATCCCTCAATACTGCAGTCGACTCAACCTATCTCCTCAATCACGAGAAGCAAACACCCAACGTGCCCTCGGAACGCTACCAATTTTATTATGAAATCTTGAAAAATAAGGCCTGGACAATTGTCGATTACCTAACGAAGCAGGGATATGAAGCCCACTTTTCGCTTTCCATCCCTCTCAAAACCGCCGCTGTGAGATGCGGGCTAGGTTGTCAAGGAAAGAACACCCTCTTGGTTACTCCCCATTATGGGCCGCGAATCCGATTAATAGCTGTGCTCACAAACGCTGAACTTGACAAAGATAAGCCATTCACAGATGACCTATGTGGCGATTGTGAAAAATGCATTAAAGCATGTCCTACAAAGGCTTTGGACCCATATCAAATTACGATTACTCGATGCCTGACTTACGCAGCCGAACAACCACATGCGCAAGATGTTCCCACTGATGTCCGTCAAATCGAAAAGAAACTCACTCGACGCCCAACGCCCAATAGCTACATCGAATGCACAATATGTATCGACGCTTGTCCAATCGGAAAACCTCGCCAAAACTAAAAGCGCAGATATCCAAAGCAGGCGAACTGCCCTCAAGAATTCGCAGGGGAAAGGCCGTCAGCTAGCAGTCGAACATCAGGTGAAATAGTTTTTTGGCAAGCTTCTGAATTATATGATTATTGAATAGAATGGTGAATCAAATGATGGATCCTTTCATGCAAGCAGCTATTGAACAAGCGAAGAAAAGCCGCAGCGAAGGCGGCATTCCCATTGGCTCTGTGTTGGTCAAGGATGGAACGATTGTTGGGGAAGGACACAATCAACGAGTCCAAAAAGATAACCCCATCCTGCATGCAGAAATCGATTGCCTTCAAAACGCCGGTCGTGTTGGTAGTTATGCAGGAACCACACTTTACTCCACCTTAATGCCCTGCTACCTGTGTGCCGGAGCCGTGGTCCAATTCAAGATTAAACGGGTTATAGTTGGTGAATCGACCACCTTTGCCGGTGCTCCAGATTTCATGAAATCGCACGGTGTGGAAGTTGTAGATTTGGATTTATCTGAGTGTAAAGAAATGATGCGCACATTCATAGATGCTAATCCGCATCTCTGGGACGAAGATATCGGCGAATTGTAATCTCCTAAGGAAATTAAAAAAATCATCAAGAATTTTGTATCTTGAGAATCTCAGATAATCAAATAGTGACGTAAAACAGATCTTACTGTCATTTCTGTGCTAGTGCATTTATGTCTTCGAAATACCAAATAGAAGCGTCTAACACTCTGAAAAGTTCGTTCTCACCTTGGAGTGAAAATTCAAGAATTAGCAATAATAGATGAGACTACCCTATCGGTGACCTAAAGATACAGAGTACGACTTACTTTGAAAGAGAGGAAAACCAGCACGAGAAATACTCTCATCACTTAGGGTTATGTTCAAGAAAAAGGGGGAGCTGGGCAGAGGTCTGTCCAGCATAGGGTTCACTGGATTGATTTGCCAGTTAGGGTTTTCGTCGTCCTTTGATAAACCAGCCGAGAAGGAAGCAAATTACACCGGTGGCGGCAGCGCCAATGATGAGGAGGGGATAGAGGAGCCCGAAGGCGGCGTTTTGCCCAAGGGTCCAGGATGTGGGTTCGGGGAGGATGAGGATAGTGATGCTGTCACTGGCGATGTTGCCTTGGAGATCCTCCGCTTCAATATAGATATGGTGGAGACCAGCAGTGGTCGCGGAATAAGTATAGCTGGTGCTGTCGATAGGGATGCTATCTTCGCTGCCATCGATGCCTACAACGAGGGAGGCGAGACCAACTTCGTCGCTGACGGTAAAGTTGATAATGATGTCACTGGGTTCGAAGGAAGCGCCCCACTCCGGTTCAAGAATAGCAACGTCGGGTGGTGTGTCATCAATGAGAGTGATAGAGAAGCGGGTGTTGCCTTGGTGGATGAGGGCAAAGGTGACAGTTCCAGTTTGTGTGGCGGTGTAGATACGAGTGGAGCTCATTAGAGCGGTATGGGACACGCTGATCCATTGGTCATAGACTGTGGTGCTAAAAGGGGTGTGTCCAGCATCATCAAAGCAGATACCTGTGGCAAAGATGCTGCCATGATCAATGGATAGTCTGATTTGATAGCGGTAACCGGCGATGACCGGGACGTTGTAGGCGGTGAAATCGTATTCGGTCGACGTGGTGGTTACTGTATATTCTGATCCTATTGTATAGACCGTAGGTTGGGTTATAGTCATTTGAACATTGAGCTCGGTTGTGTCACTGGGACCTAGCATTGGTTGGGTTCCAAGAACAACGAAGAGCATGGTCGTATTTCGTACGGCAGTAAAGCGGACAGATATCGTGTCGTTCACACCGTATGTGGCGAGAACACCTGGAGCCATCATACCTCCCATACCGACCGCTTTGAAGAGCGGCCAATATGAGCCTATACCCCAGTCCTTGTAGAATTCACCTTGAGCAGATAGTCCTTGTAACATGACCACGCCGTTTGAGGTATAGCTTGGTGTGGCACTGATTTCATAGGTTACACCGCTTTCGACGGTCAACAGGAAGCCGTGGTAAAAGGGTGCAATGGTCTGATTAATTGGCACGATCACACTGGTAGTAGTGAGTTGGGGAAGGGGGCTTGTATCCAGATTCAAGCTAATGTTGAAGGTCGCGCTAGGAGGTCCAACAAATCCTGGTGTGGCTTCCACAATAATATAGAAAGTGTTCCAAAAACATGTAGGACCACCAAAGGCAGGAAAGGTTGCTAGCTGTGGAACATCATCTATGTAGGCAACCTCAGTTCCCACGAACACGAACGGCTCCAAGTATTGTTCGCCCAAGAGACCTGAACCTGGATTGATCATCGTCACAGGCTGTTTCAAGGCAACCCCGTAGTTGTACCGAGTTTCAAGGGTCAGGTTGGTGCTAGGGTCCTCATAGTAGTCGTAAGTTGGGGGAAGGGACATTCCATGCCAGGCATCATAGGTGGCAACAGTCCAATTCCCGCCTTCAGGATTGTTCAGGTAGAAATCGACCATAGAATTAGCAGGGACGGTAACCGCAACATAGGCATCATTTACTGGATCTGCGGCGTCAAAGTATAACGAAAGTGATTCATCCGCGCCTAAAGCGAGTGTGGAGACCGATTCCACGTGGAGCGTCAGATCAAGGTAGGTGCCATTGAGGAACAAGAAAGGCATGCTTCTAGCTACTAAGTAGTAATCGCCTGCAGGAAGGGGAACCGTTTGCATTGCAGTCCATGTGGCAGCACCGACAGCCGGTCCTACTGGAATATTCACAGTTGGAAACCATTCCGAATAACTCAGGCGTGAACCATAGATGAGATCAAATAACGCCATGACATTAAACATAGAGAAGCTGGGGTCGCCAGGCCAGCCTGCAGTAGTACTGTAGGGCACGCTGCCAGACAAGGAGATATTGTACAAGGCATTCGAGGGAACAGTGAATGTCGTTACATTCCATGCATCCTCCTCCGTCCAGCGAATACTAGTATCCTGCCCTAGAGGAGCAGACGTCGCATCAGCGAAGGAGTATTCTTGACTAACCGTGAAATTCACCGATACCTGATCCCATGGCGTATACCAGGTGAAGTCAAATTCGATAACGACGGCCCCAGGTTGGGCCACCATAAAATCCTGCCAGTAGGGACTTGACATACCTGCAAAATACGTCCACCATGGATGAGAAATAAATTCGCGATCCTTCGGAAGATATGTATCTATTTGGGGCACGTACTCATTCACGCTCTCATACAACTGAAGATAAAGATCCACACCCATCCCTGGATCCGCTCGATCAACATACATGATCATCGTGTAAATGTAGATTCCGGGATCCGAGATTGGTACATTAAATAGGAGATTATCGTGCGTGTTGTTCAGAACTACAGTGATTTGCGTATCAAGGGGGACATCGGGTGTCGGGAGTGCAGGTGTGGACGTTTCCTTCTCGTGAAGGGGTGTTCCGGCGAGTGGTATTTGTAATATAGGGATTTGGATTAGAAGGATTCCGATTAGGACTAGCCTAATCCAGATTGCTTTTCGCAAAGTCTGATTTCCCTCTTTTGGAGGTTGTATCGGCAAATAATTAATGCTTTCATTTTCACTCCTTGAATGCATGATGTGGGGAGGGGTGATTTATATTGACTGTGTAGGTTCTGGGCAAATTAGGGAGAATGAAGACGGATAAACCCGTTTCAATTGGAATAGAATCAATGAGACTACCAAATAGCGGAAGACGACTAAATAAAAGAGGAGAGAAGGAAGCGATGCTACTTCCTTCTGTGACGCCGAACGAGCACTCCTAGACTAAGCGTTAGAAGTAATGCCAATACGATTGCTTCAACTGGGAAGCCAGGAATGGGTGGTGGGGGTGGTTGTGCAGTGACTCGAATCAACCAGTTGTCAGTTACTCCGGCACCGAAACTTTCAGTTATGCCTACGATGAGGAAACCGCCAGTACTGACCTCTATTATGCAATTTCCAATGTCAAATTCGGTACCTCCAAAGGTGTAATTGACCAATGGGGTTCCACTGGTGTCGGTGAAAATCAGCCACAGATCTTCAACACCTGCACCCAAGCTACCGGTAAACCCGGTAATAGCAAACCCGCCCGTGCTAATCTCAACCAAAGATTGACCTTCATCAGGGCTAAGGCCCCCAAAGGTCTGATTCCAGAGCAGGTTTCCATTAGCGTTTGTTCGAATTAGCCAAAGATCAGTCGCTCCCGCGCCAAAGCTTTGGGTTCGCCCCGCAATTGCAAACCCACCAGTACTCACTTCAACAAGTCCATGTGCTGAATCTGAGGTTAAGCCACCAAAGGTTCGACTCCACAATTCATTACCATCCGCGTCGGTACGAATCAGCCAAACATCTGATGAACCGGACCCGTAACTTTGTGTTGATCCGATGATGGCAAACCCGCCGCCACTGACTTCGACCAACTCTCTTCCTACATCTGAATAAATGCCTCCGTAGGTTTTGTTCCATAATTCATTACCATCCGCGTCGGTACGAATCAGCCAAACATCTGAAGATCCTGCGCCTAAACTAGCTGTCCGACCGGATATCGCGAACCCACCGGTGCTCACTTCGATAACTGACCAGCCCCATTCGTCATATGTTCCCCCAAAGGTGTGGTTCCACAGATGATTACCACTTGCATCCACACGAATTAACCAGGCATCAAAATCACCCGCTCCAAAGCTTTCGGTTTCTCCAGATAGGACGAAGCCACCAGTACTAACCTCAAGTAGATCCCAACCAATATCATCGAATACACCGCCATAAGTATGGCTCGATTGAGCATTTCCGTTGTCATCAGTCAGAATTAACCAGACATCATTAGCATTTGGACCACCACCACCAGTCGAGCCGGTAATGGCAAAGCCACCAGTACTTACCTCCACTACGGAGGTGCCCCGATCATAATTTGCAGTGCCATAGGTCCAATTCCAGGGTGAGGAAAAATCCTGAGCACTCACAATCTGAGCCCTCAATAGCGGCTCCTCAGAGTTTTGCTCACACATCGGAGAGAGTTGAAATGGTATAAGCATTAACGAAAGGAGTAAACAAATTACTAATCCCGTCGAAACCCAAAACATACGTCCCAAAAGTCACACCTCGTAAGGACTCACCACTATTTTCTATTTAAATATTCAAAAAACGCAATCAAGAACAACCATTTGAGCAAACTCAATGATTTGGTGTAAATCATCTTTCACATCATTTGTAAGAAACAGCAGATTCGTCTTCGAAGCTATTCATTATGACCTATAACACTTTGGTAAACTGCTTTCTCTATCTTTATGGTATCCTGCTGTTGAAAAAAATAGGAAGGTGTGGAGGAAGCTTCCTCCACGTTAAATTATTTACTAGCTCCACGTCGTTTCAGAAACATGTAGATAAAGATAATGACGACGATGACGATGATTACGACAAGTGCGACAATCCACCACCACCAAGGTAATGGTGGTATTGGTGGAGGAAGTGGTGTAGAAAGCGCTTCGATGTCGGCTTGTGCTGGAACACCTGTATACGTTGTACCGGGAAGTCCATGATATGTTGTACTAAAGGATAAGGTGTAATTACCTGTGCCTGTGACATTGACATGCCAGGTCAGCGTTGTGAAATCACCAGGAACGATGTTGAAGGGTTGAGTAGCAGGATCCATCAAGGTCCCTAGACCCACAGGCACATTCACGGTGATTTCACCCATGAGTGCGGTAGAGAATCCAAGGTTAGCCACCTCTGCATGGAATGTAAGGATTTGTCCTTCCGTGACGTTGACGGGTACATCGGGAGTGATAGCACAGATGGGTCGCATCATGAAGGCAATTTCGTTAATCCAGAGTTCCAAGTTGTCAGGATATGCAGAGTCGTCTATGTCTCCATTGAATTCGTCGATTAGAAAACCGTTGTAGAGAGTCTGGAGGTCATTGCGGAGGATGATTGATGCGTTGCCTGGGGCTGGGCTGGTGGTGAATCCGGCAAGGGCTGAAGCATTAGAAAAGACGGTTAACAGATCGCCTTCATCACCATAATCGTTAATGCTTGTGAAGTTAGCTGCTCCATACATGATTGGTTGATTGAAAATGTCATGACTATTGTCCCAGATGAAGAGATCTGCTCCATCCGGTGCGTCAGCGGCAAATTCGAAGCCCAGTTGTCGCCAGAGTGGATCAGAGGGATTATTGTCGACTAAGTAGCTGGACATGAGAAAATGTCCACCTGCTTCTATGTAGTCCACTATTTCCCCATAATATGAATCAAGACTCCACCATGGATTATCGATGATGACTAGATTCCATGTGTCGGTGTGTAAAGAGAGGTTAAGATAATCATCGGTATAAGTGAGGTAAAATGAAAGCCCTAAATCATTGAGTGCTTGACTAACCGGCGTCCGGTAATAGTTGGGGCTGAGTGGTTCATCAACATAAAGTAGTATGTTCGATGTTGCTGCTGATAACCAGTTAATGGCATTTACTGCAAAGATACCATTCGAAGAAAGTGTGTAATGATTGAAGTCCGGCCAATTGATATCACTGGTAAGAATTACGCGACCCTGTCCAAAGGTTTGACTAGAAATCATGATATTCGACGCAATCCGCCCAATCGAATAAGCTAACCCAGTAACATTGATGTATCCATAGTATTCCCAATTCAAATTTGCAACCGATTCTGTGGTTGGGTGCAAATCAAAATCGCTCACAATGTCAAGCGCTGAAGCACCAAGACTTGTATTCATTTCCATGTCAAAGTTATTCAACAAGAAGTTAATTCGAAGATCAGGGTTGAGGAAGCCACCGCTCAACGGATTTTCACCCATAATGAGTGCGCTTCCACCACCACTAACCCAGTTGTTAAATGCAGTACGATCGCTGGTAGTGTAATCAGCATCAGGTGCACAAATGATGAGCACATCATAAGGACCAAGACGGGCGAGGGTAAAGTTCCCAGAAGCCGAGGGATAGAGCTTGTCAAAGGTGTATTGGCGATTCACGAGGTTGTCACGATACTGATAGTAAAATCCTGGAAACAGAGTAAGAGTATCCCATGAATCAACACCAAGGCGTGGGGCATGCGACAAATCGTATACAACACGCGCCTTGGGTCGTGGACAGAGCCAATCGCAGGCATCCACTACTAGGTCTTCCATATTTGCAGGAACGGGTCCCAGTAAGGGGGCTTGCACAAAGCGTCCACCCTTCGTGCTGGAATCATAAGCGACAAGGCTCGCCCAATTCGGATAACCGGTCTTATAGGCAAGACGTACAACTTCGCCGGCAGCGGACGTGGCCCCAAGGGCACTCCAATCAAATGCGCCATAATCCATGTTTGTTGTATTTAGAAGTTGATTCACCTGATAGGCTTTCGTCACTGGGTGACGAACTTGAACTTCATGCTGGCTAACAAACGGGCTATAGGTCCAATAGACTCCATAATTTTCATGCCCTTCGGATTCATGAGGAAGAATACCAGCATAACAGACATAGCTGATTGCACTCTCGAAGCTGAGGATGCCACCACC
>JABXGS010000097.1 GCA_016550425.1 archaeon | reverse complement strand
TTTTCTTTTTCATGATTTACTTCATCAATAACTTTTTAGTCCAAATGCTAGCTCTGGCGGCGTGAAGAAAGATAAATCAAAATTGCGTGAAACCAACCATGGACTCTGTTACAGTTGCGATATTGGCTGGGGGGCGTAGTGATCGCTTTAAACCGACTAAGGCCCTTGCTCAAGTTGCTGGCAAACCCCTATTCCTCCATGTAGTAGATGCCTGTGAAGCTTATGCTAGTGAAATCCTAATCATTGTCCATTCAGAGGCTGATCGAGACCAATTTTCCGAACACATATCAAGAACTCAGATCCTCACGGACGAAAGCAATGAAACACGGTGTCCATTAGTTGGTGCACTTACAGCTTTTCAGCATGCCAAATCTCCTTATACCCAACTCCTTCCCTGTGATTCACCATTGATTCACGAAATGTTTTTCGAAATTTTATGGAGTATGGTCGAGAACCATAATGCTGCAGTTCCACGATGGCCAAATGGTTGGGTTGAACCGCTTCACTCAGTCTATGCAACAGAGGTGGCTCGCGATGTGGCCAATGGCTGTCTGGAAACAAAACAATACCGCATGCAATGTTTAATCGACAACATAGGTCGAGTTATCTACCTCTCAACCAATGCTCTCGAACGCTTCGATAAGAAACTACTCACATTCACCAATGTGAATACGCCAACAGACCTCCATCGCATTGAAAATGCTCTTCGGCACCAGCATCGCTGCTGATTTCTATGAAAAAGAAAAACGCAGAAACGAGATGTCTTTATTTAGCGACTTGATGTCCAATATAATACTGGCAATCTAGTTCTTTCTAATCGTTTCTTTTTCAACAATCACAAACCTCTTGACTAACACCGGAACGCTATTGGGGAAGTCCAACATAACACTTCGCTGAAGTGTGCTAATATGACAACCAAAGTATTAGGTCTCTGCGGGTCTCCAAAGAAAGAAAAATCCAGTTCGGAATTCCTCTTAACACAAGCACTTGAAGCAGCACGTTCAGTGGCTAAAGTCGAAACCGAGCTTCTTCGTCTGGCTGACTATTCTATTCTTCCGTGTACTGGGTGTGACAACTGCGTTCGTCAAAAGCCCTGCCCAGAGGATGCGAAAGATGATGTCCCTAAAGTTCTAGATAAAATGGAGGCGGCTCATGCCATCATCTTTGCCAGCCCGTCTTACTTTGGGATGGTACCTGGTCTCCTTAAGAATCTCATCGATAGGTCACGAACTCGAAAAATGCTTGACCATCGGCTTCGTAACAAAATCGTCGGAATCATCGTTGCCGCAGGGCTCAGACATGGAGGGCAGGAATCCACTGCTGGGACGCTCATCAATTATGCACTCGGACAAGGGATGATTGTCGCTGGTGGGCTTGGCGATCCTGTAAAAGAAGCTTGGGCTGGGATGACTGGTCTTCAAACTGAGGGATTTTTATGGCGAGGAACTCCTAAAGATGAAATCGCTATTCGAAACAGCCAGCTCGTTGGTGAACGCGTCGCTTCGCTTGCAAAGATATTTCATCGTGACTAGAACACAGGTGTTCAACCTAGTTCATGACCCTTTTTTTCCCAAGCTTTCAGCATCTTTGGATGCTCTTTTAAAAAAGTATCAACTTCGTTCTTAGGTACACGATTAAAGGGGCACGAAAAGTTGATGCAACGTAGGCAGAGCCAACCAAATAGGATAGTTCCAAGGATAATTACTCCAAATAAGGCGATATTTAACATCAACCATTGCTGAGCCCAAACCAGAAAAGGAAAGGGAAAACCGATCATAATAACAACTCCAATCACAATTTGGGCTTGTTCAGAACGGCTTATCGGAGCAGGATTATACGTCCAAAGTTTATAGATTCCGTAATTCGCATGACACCGCAAGGTGCGTCCTTCAGCCGCGTAATGGGGGCAGTGACTACATAGAATTCGATTTTCCCAAATTTGCAGGAAAAAAATCGAATATAAAATCCAGAGGGCGAGAAATAGCCAGAGTCCAGCGAAAATCATCCCCAGCACAACTGGAATTGCAATGACAAGAAACCCAAAAACAAACATTAGCAGTGGTTTACGTTCGAAGCTTCGCATAAGCTGCCCCCTTGATGACTGAGTTCCTAACCAGATAATGGCAATTAGAAACAGGAAGGCAGCGGTACCTAACAATCCCGCTTCAGGTCCCATTGAGCCGCCAGTAAGTAATGATAAACCTAAGTTTTGAGCTTCGAAAATTCCATTTCCACCAAAACCAGCAATATGATAGAGCATATAGTTCCAGCCAAAATGCAATCCGATGGGCAACCACAGATGCCCAGTTCGGGTAAACGCTAAGCCCAACATAATTCCTCCAAGAATTAGATTCATGAACATGATAATTGCAAGAGGTAATGGTAGCAGGTGAAATAGGATGCTTGGGATATGTAAAGCAGCGAAGAGAATTGAAGCGGCTAAAATGGCAAGGTGCATGGGTAAGCGGGCTGCTAGGTTTTGCTGGATGTATCCTCGGTTGACAAATTCTTCTGCTGCTGCAACCAGTGCCTGCCATATCGCATAGTATGCGAGAAGCCCTGCACTCGTCCACAATGGCACACTAAGGAACACGGGGGTTAGGATGAGCCAGCCTATCAGCACTTCCAGCCAGATAATCAACCCAAGGACTGTGCTTGTAAGGATAATTCCCAAGATGAGTTGAAGCCACCATAGAGAGGTTCGATTGAATCCCACTCCCTCAATAGGTTGTTTATCGACATAGGTCCAGAGCAGAAAGGCAATCAGGATGGTAATAAAATAGTAGAGGGCACCCACAATATCAATGAAGTATGTTAAGATGACAAGAACGAAGGAAATGACGAACATGAAAATGGCGGTTAGCCATCGTGGAAATCGGTCATTAGCTGGCTGTGACATAACGCCACAGTTAGACTCGTCTTTCCATAAAGCTTTAGGTAATCAGACAAACTCACCGACGATGGCAAACACCCACACGACCCTGGGGGGCATTTAGAATTCCTCGACGAATTAAACTCACAGTGAACGAAAACCTTTGCAAAGGCTGTGGTATTTGTATTCTCTTCTGCCCCACAAGGATCTTGGAAGAAGACACATCCACAGCCTGGGGTGGTCATAGTCCACGTCTCATTAAAAATGGTGATACAAAATGCATGCTCGTTCGTGGAAAAGAGGGGGTCGCTTGCCGCCTATGTGAAAAACGGTGTCCGGATGCTGCAATCATGATTGAGGTCGAAGAAGAATGAAACCTGGGTTGTATTTTGTTGATGGTGGAACCGCCTGTGCCGAGGGGGCGATTTATGCTGGTTGCAGGTTTTTTGCGGGATATCCTATTACGCCCGCAACAAGTATTGTTGAGTGGATGGCAAAGCGGCTTCCTGAAGTTAAAGGGTATTATTTGCAAATGGAAGATGAAATCGCTTCGATTGCGGCGATCATTGGGGCTTCTTGGGCAGGGGGGAAGGCAATGACGGCTACATCAGGACCGGGTTTCAGTTTGATGCAAGAGAATCTGGGTTATGCCTATCTTACTGAAAC
>JABXGS010000096.1 GCA_016550425.1 archaeon | reverse complement strand
CTATCAAGGAGAATAATAATTGGACCAAGCGCTTCAAATGGGGCTAGAAAATTTAATCCATAGCTAACCATTCCACCAATAATAGCAATAATAGATACTCCAACACCTAAAGGAACCGCCCAGTGTTTCTTCGTGGCTGTTCCATACGCCAATATAATCCCAATAATTGAAACGATAATAGTAATCGAGCCTGTTAGATAAAGGCCAAATGCAAACATCGGGAGCGTGAAACCAACAAGAGAAAGAAAAAGAATAATCCCAGCATAGGCTGTTGGGTCCGTTACTTGGAGGCTGGCTAGAAGTCCAAAAAAGGCATGGGTATCAATAAACCGATTAATCCCCACCAATACAAACAATATCATAATGATGATGTCAATGCCAGCAATAATTCGAACGATTAACGGGGCGCGTTTTGTTTTTGGTTTCATCGGGGCTTCCATTTTTCTCAGCTCTTCCCAATTCCAGTTATTTTAATCGAATATTAATCTGAATTCATCCATATGCCTACAGCGTTTAAGGCGCATTTTAAGATTGTTGGTAAATTTTGGCTTGTGTAGCATAAAAAATGCATAAAATGCTTTTGGATTACCATACTCTCTTGCTAGAATTAACCCCGTTAAGAAATCCACAGCATTTTTAGAGGAATTCACTATATTCGCCCGAAGGAGGTTAGATTCATTGGAAACTCCCGGAATGCCATTAATTGGAGATAAAGCACCAACATTCGAAGTCCAAACAACCATGGGCAAAATTAAATTTCCTGATGACTACAAAGGAAAATGGGTTGTACTATTTTCGCATCCCGCTGATTTTACACCTGTCTGCACCACAGAATTCTATGCCTTTACCAAACGGTTTAAGGAATTCGAGAAGCTGAACACACAACTGGTTGGTCTCAGCGTTGACAGTGTCTATTCACACATTAAATGGGTTGAATGGATCCAAGAAAATCTTGGCGAAGAAGTACGCTTCCCAGTCATCGCAGATGAAACCGGTAAAATCGGTCGCCTCATGGGCATGATTCATCCTAATAAGAGTCAGGCGACGGTCCGCGCGGTCTTCTTCATTGATCCGAACAGCATCATTCGTGCCATCATCTATTATCCCCCTGAATTGGGTCGGAACTTCGATGAGATTCTACGAGTGATCAAAGCCTTCCAAGTCGCAGATGAGAAGAAGGTTGCCATGCCAGCGAACTGGCCTGAAAACGAACTCGTTAAGGACCGGGTCATCGTTCCTCCTGCTTCGGATGTAAATGCTGCAAAACTCCGACTAAAGGATAAAGAGATCGAGTGTTACGACTGGTGGTTCTGCCACAAAGACGCTTGATACTTTGATTACTGTTAACTTCTCACGCGGCAATTTGCCGCGCATCTCTTATTTATTTCTTCTAAGTCAGATTCTTACCAAGAATTAGTGAATTGAAGATTCTCTTTCTGCTTATCTTTTCTATTCGGCAAGCTATTCTATTAGTTCTTCATCTTCGGGACGCCAGTACGGGTCGACAATACAGAGGAATACGATGTCTTGGTTGCCAGTATTTTCCAGGTATTGCGTAGCCTTGGGAGGTACATAGACAAGTGAACCCGCTTCGACTTCACTTGATTCTTCATCAATATGCATAATCCCCGTTCCTTCCAGGAAATAGTAGACTTCGGAGGATTTCGTTAAGCGATGAGGAAGTGAAGCGTTTCTAGGGGGAACTTGTGCATGAGCGATACTATACCGCAGTTTTAATTTTGGTCCATCACGGAGCGGATTCAGTACTTCCCGAAGAATTGTTCCATCTAGTGCCGTGATGACTTTGCAGTCTGTGAGTTTTCGTACAAACATACTATTCACACTCTGGTGTATTGCTGGTCGAGAGTGAATATAGTTAATCCTTTTGTTTACTTCTATCAATACGTAAATAGACGGAATTTGGCTCTTCCTTTTTTCATCAGGTGAAGTACTATTTTTAGAAGTGAATTGAATCCGAGAAGAAAAGGACATTAACGGATACAATAGCAGTTGAAGCAATCTCAATAGTCGAACGAGTAGGGATGGAATCACAGAAAGATTAAAGTCATTCATGGAAAGGCGAGGTCTAGAAACACTGGGGTCTGTGACTTGGATAAGGCTGAAGCTGAGGCCGTTCTTCGAGAAATCGAGGCGTCAAATAATCACTATATCATTGGTCCCCAACGTGGTCATATTCTCGTACGGATTGCCAGTGAATTCCATCCACAACGCATTCTTGAAATTGGGACAAATGTTGGCTACTCTACCATTCTCATGGGTAAGGAACTTCCGAAGCGGGCACGTATCACAACTATCGAAGTTAACCCTAAGTTTGCAGAACAAGCTAAACAGAATATTAAACGAGCAAATCTTGAACCCACAATCGAGGTACTAATTGGCGATGCGTTAGAAATCATTCCCACATTGAAAGAAGAATACGACTTTGTCTTCATTGATGCACTCAAAAGCCAATATTATGATTATCTGATGGCTCTCGAACCCCTCCTATTTCGGGGGAGCATGATCATAGCTGATAACGTTGGGAAAAGCCATGAAAAAATGCAGAATTATCTGAAACATGTTCGTGACTCAGGCTTATACACGAGTCGCTTCATCATGGTGGGAGATGACGGAGTAGAGTTAAGTATCCGTCGTTAGTACTTACTCTATTCTCGTCTTCGTTTTTTAAGCAAGACAAAAAAACAAATAGCACTCAACATCAACATCCACTGTCTATACATTGAGCTGGTTATTATGGAAGCCTTTCTAAAGAAAAAAGCGGGGCCCGGCGTTGAACGAGCTACCGTAGACAAACCTAGTATTGGTGACACTGATGTGTTGGTTGAAGTCAAAGGTGCTGCAATCTGCGGAACGGATGTGCATGTCTACGAATGGAATGATTGGGCTGCAAACCGGATTAAACCCCCTCTAATTGTCGGCCATGAAATGTCTGGAAAAGTCATTGAAGTTGGAGAAAAAGTTCATCATATAGCTGTTGGAGATATGGTGTCTGCTGAAACACATATTGTCGACCAAACTTGCCTTCAGTGTTTAACCGGCCGTGAACATGTATGCCAAAATATGACAATTCTTGGGGTGGATCGTGACGGGGTCTTTGCTGAGTATGTGTCGATTCCTGCTCATAATGCTTGGAAAAATGATCCCGAATTGGATCCCATTGTTGGAGCCATCCAGGAACCTTTAGGAAATGCAGTCCACACTCTTTTGCCAATTAATAATGTGGAAGATATTGCAGGACGAAATGTTGTAGTCGTTGGAATGGGTCCTATTGGATTAATGGCCGTAGCGGTTGCTAAGGAACTAGGCGCAGACAAAGTTTTTGCTACCGCTGGAGGACGAAATATAACCCGCATGAAACTTGCCAAAACCATGGGCGCCGATGAGGTATTCAGTGCCCGTGAACAGGGTCGAGAAGCCATCGTGAAAGCCATCCATGATGCCACCGATGGGAACGGGGCCGATGTAGCTGTTGAAATGAGTGGCCACCCCGATGGGCTCGTTACCGCTTTTGAAACATTGACGCCCGGTGGCCGCGTCAGTCTACTTGGCGTTTTCCCCAACCCCTTCGAAGTTGACCTAAATCGACTTATGATCTTTAAAGCCGCCACCATCTATGGTATCAGTGGCCGTCTCATGTACCGAACGTGGTTCCAAGTCCGTGGTCTTCTACGCCGACCTCAGCTCCGTAAAAAAATCAGCCAGGTCGTAACTCATCGGTTACCAATTAAAGATCTCGAACAAGGGTTTAATCTGATCCTCTCCAAAAAAGCAGCGAAGGTCGGTTTGACACCCCAATGGTAACTGGCATTTATTCCTGCTTATCTGGAAAGTAGAATTCACACCAACGGCATCGGTCTTCATCCGTGCATTTCCCCAGCGGTTTCTGGCTTTTAGGACAGCAAGCAGAAGAAATTGTTTGTGACACAATTCTCCCTATTATTTTTGGTCTTCTTTAGTTTTCAACTTGAATGCGTATCAGTTCATCACTCAAACTTCACAAAATGAAGTTGAGCGGTAATTTCAATTCTCTCTAAATCGTCCAGATCCTTGAATTGTGTGGTCGCTGCCGCACGCACATCTTGCATAATCTGTCGATGGACCACGTCAGGAAGATTGCGCCACATTGACGAGAAAACTCGTCGATCCAAATAGGATAGGGTCACACCTAATGGAACCTCAACGAATGTCTCGAAGTTATGCGTCTCCACGCTAGCTCCCAGTCTCTGTAATTCCGCAATGACCTCATCTGGATCTGCACCCAATGAGGATACCCCATAACCAAGCTCTTTCCGTCGTTGTCTGTACAATTTATTCAGATATGATTGATGAGTGATGGCTCCAACATAGCCAGTTATGATCGTTCCCTCCGAGCCTAGGATGTGACGGACTTCCTTCAACGCCTTAGACCAATCAGTCATTAAATGAAACAAATGAATAGCCAGAACTGCTTTGAATATGCCACTACTAAGAGGTAACCTAGCGGCATCCCCAAAGACAAGATTGGAACGAAGGAATTTTGAAGAACCTTGGTTGATGCAGGCTTGTTCTAGCATGCCTTGTGAAATATCAAAACCAATCACCTGTATTTTCTGACTAGCTAAGGCACGGAGAAACCGACCAGCACCGCAACCCAGTTCCAGTACAAGGTTTGAGGATATTAACTCGCATGTGTGAATAATGTCCCTAACAATTTCTTTCATGAATTCATCTGGGATTCCACGAGTGACTTCATAATCCTCGGCAACACGTCCGAAATCGACGCGTGATGAGGAAGTTCCCGCTGGTTCACGCATACTCGTCAAAGAAAGAATTGGTTGAAAGGTCTAAAGCGTTATGCTCCTAACCTATTGGAGTTGTGAAATCTTGTTTTTCTCTCCACAAAATCATCCATTAGTCTGCCTCCTTGTCATCGTACTAAATATTAATCAAGCATACAGCTCTTCACTGATGGATGGGAGATGTGTTTTGAATAGCAGCGTCGTCAAGACACAAGTTTTCCTCATTCCGGTAACCATTTAAAAGTCTCTAAGTAGATTTGCACCCACGGTGACTTAAACAATGACTCGTGACCCAACTGCCTTTCTTAAACAGGAATATGAAGAGCTGGTCAAACAAGCCCTGGACTGGAGGCTCCGTGAGCTCCAAGGTCCCAGCTCTCCCAGGGCAATGGTGGATAACAAAGAAGTCATCATGCTCTGTAGTAACAATTACCTCGGATTAAGCAACCACCCCAAACTCAAACAAGCGGCAATCGACGCTATCAAAACCCATGGGGTGGGAAGCGGCAGCGTTCGTCCTATTGCTGGTAACATGGATCTCCACGAAGAACTCGAACGCCGCCTTGCCCAATTCAAAGGTGCCGAAGCAAGCCTTGTGTATCAAACAGGCTTTGCTGCTAACGCGGGTCTCATTCCCCAACTCGCAGGAAAAGGGGATATCATTATCAGTGATGAACTCAACCATGGTTCTATCATTGATGGAGTCCGATTAACCCGGGCTGAACGGGCAATCTTCAAACACTGTAATGTCCCGGACCTTGGTCGTGTTCTTGAAGAAACGAAAAAACACAAGCCCGCTTATCGACGGATTCTCGTTATCACAGATGGTGTCTTCAGTATGGACGGAGACATTGCACCTTTAGGCCAAATCGTGAAAACATGTAAACCTCACGGCGCAATGGTCTATGTGGATGACGCCCACGGGGAAGCCGTACTTGGCGAAGGTGGTCGGGGTATTGTCTCTCACTTCAATCTTACACACAAAGATGTTCATGTCGAAATGGGAACCTTCAGTAAAGCCTTCGGGGTCGTCGGAGGACATGTCTCAGGCAGTGAATACCTCCGAAAATTCGCCTACAATAAATCCCGCACATGGCTTCTCAGTGGCTCACATCCCCCACCAGTAGCCGCAGCATGTATTGCAGCTATCGATATCTTAGAAAAAGAATCCCAACACGTCAAGAACCTCTGGAAAAACACCAACTACTTCAAGAAAGCACTCAATGACCTAGGATTCAACACTGGAATGAGTGAAACTCCAATCACCCCAGTGATCATCGGTGAAAGTGACAAAGCCCAAAAATTCAGCACACGGCTCTACGAAGAAGGGGTCTTCGCACTACCCATTGTCTACCCAATGGTCTCACGCGACACAGCTCGAATCCGTACAATTATGAATGCAGCGCTTAAAATGGAAGATCTCAACGACGCCATTACAGCTTTTGACAAAGTTGGAAAAGAACTTAATGTCATTTAATCAAAAACTAGTCAAGATTCTTTCAATCCGATTACTACAACAAGCGCAGAATTGAACATCCTTTTCAATTTGTGCCCCACAAACTAGGCAATTTCGTGAACCTAGTGAATGTTCCAGGCTAGGGGTTCTTTGACAAAAGTCATTGCTTCCAAGCGACTACAGCTTCATCATTTTACGCCGTCGATGAACAAGTAATCCCACTAAAACGAGTACAAGTATTCCGATGATGATTCCACCCGTGACGAGAATTAGCTGAGAGACTGGATCTAAAGAAAACGTTGGGGTAGAAAGAATCAATGCTGACAATATGTCCGATTGATATCCTGGTTTCTTAGTTGTATCAACCGGATTCCCATCTGCATCACATATAGCATAGAAGCCTACATTCGATGGATCGTAATGGTGGCTTCTAATGAATTCCACACAACCAAGATGCATCTCCCAATATGACAGGTTTTTTGTCAAGTGATATAGATCGAAAAATGCTTTCGCGGTATAAGCTAGATAAGCTGAGTTCCGATTAAAATCCTCTGGTTCGAGTTGGCGAGTTACCCTTGTCATAAATCCGAGGTTAGCGTCTGTCCAGTAGCCCAAAAGATGATTAGCAATTTCCTTTGCATGGTTCCAATAAGTCATATTCAAAGTGAAGCGATAACCTATGAGAAAGGCTTGAATCATCAACGATTGTGCGTGCAGGGGCTTAGTGCTATCGTATATTGCTCCAGAAGGTGTATATACTTGACAATAGCCGCCATAAGGTGAATCCCAATATACTCTTTGAGCAAAATTAAGGGCGTAGTTCAACTCTTCTAAAAAGGTAGTATTTGAGGGATCGATGCTGAGCAGTGCACCACACGCCAAAGCAACAATCGGTGGTAGATAACCAAAGGGATAATAGATTAGATTTGGGTTTCCAAAGCCATCCACTTCAATATGATAACCACCATGATCTAAATTGTGATGGAAATCATGGATGAAGTACATGAGCCAAGCTGCAGTATCATAATAGGTTGTATTTCCTGTGTGTTTAAAGAGCTCAACAAGAGCACAGATGAGGTGTGAATTGTCTGCAGTTCGTGAATTCCAGACAATTGCACTCGACCAATCTTCAACCATTCGTGCATTATAGGTGTGACTTGGATTTCGCATTTTTGCTTCGATAGTGTTGAAAGTTTCAATCGCATGATTTAGAGCAGATAAATCTCCTGTTGTGTAAAAATATCTCAAGCAACCTAATATGACGGCTGCCTCGATTCCAAGGAACTTATTTCTTTGTATTGGGTTGCCAAACTGGTCCAATTCTTGATAATGACCACCATAATTGTAATCATAGCAGATTGTACTGATGAAATTATATGCTGATGCAATACCTGCGTCAATTGATTGGAAACTTCGATGAGCCCTAGCCACTACTACCACTGGGCTGACTAGCAAAAATGATAGTAGCACAGTTATTAAACAACCCTCTACACGATTTCGACTATCCATTCCACACAGCTCAAGGCCTGATGAATAGGATTCATCATCACACATGTTCCGCAATCGAAGGTTAAATCCTTTATCTAATGGAACTATACCTAGGAACTCAACGAAATCCTATTTTGGACGGTTTCGAAAGAAGATTAAAAACGGATGTCTGAGGAACACTAGAAATCAAAGACATTGTTCTCTCTTACAAATCTGGTGGAATGAAAAATGGCTGATTTCCAAAAGTACCACATCCAGCGGGGTCATGTAATCAGAGTCCCCGATGATATGGCCAATGATTTTGGTGATGGTGACTGCTACCTCATTGATACTGGTCCCATCATTTACTTATGGTGTGGCAGTACGGCTACAGTTGACGAACGCTTTATCGGGGCAGTGACCTCGGTTTGGCGCGATCAGGAACGAAAAGGAGTCGCAAAACTAGTCACGGTTGAAGCTCAAAAAGAGCCTCCCGACTTCCTCGAGTTATTTGAGGGTAAAATCAAAATTACTGACCAAGACACAGAGGGCATTCTCAAAAAGGTCATATTGGAAAAACACGAATTCAAACTGTTCCGACTTAACATCGTGGGTGGCGTTCATTTGTTTATTGAAGTTCCGCGGAAAAAAGACAGTTTGAAATCCGACGATGTATACATCTTAGATACCTTTGATAAGATCTATCTTTGGCGGGGTAGTTCTTCAACTGGGCGTGAAAAGTTTCATGCCATGCTGATTGCCCGACGATATGACTATGAAAGAGCAGGGGCCCAACAAATCGTTCTCGTTGAAGAAGGAGAAGAAACCAAGGCGTTTCTTAACGCTCTCGAATGAGTCTGCGCTGAAAAAAGTGGTAAAATTTCACGGAAAGCTTTGGTCAATGCTACATCATATAGGTCTAGATTTATGCATCTTACATCAAATAAGATGCTATTATTGTTAATGTAGTATATTAACAGGACTTATAATTATATATTAAGGGAAAGCAATTGGAAAATCTTTCAGAAAAATTGCTATAAATAATTAACATTTGGCGTATCTATTATGTAATAGATATCACTTTATAATATTTTTTAATAATATTATAATTAATATTAATTAATAACAAATAAATGCAATTAGATTAGTATAAAATAGTTTTATTTATTATTAGTAAATATTATGTTTTAAACAATTAGTCTTCTAATAGTTATAGGTATTGCATAAGCATTTTTATGGCGCCATTTTCTATAATCTCTGCCTATTAATTACTACTGGGGACTTTCATGACCACACCCACAGACCAACTTGAAGGATTCGTTGCTGACGTTCTCATCCCTCGTATTGATGAGGTAGTGAACGCAGCAGCCAATGGTGTGGAAAATGAACAATTACGTGATCTCTTTTCAAACAATATCTCTGATGGAATGAAATTCTTCTATGAACGATGGACGCCTGTCTATCTTTCAATTCATGGCCAAAAAAAGACAACCCATACAAGCCGAACACTTGACAAACTTTTTCAGGATGTCATTAAAACTCCTTTGAAAAACCTCCGCGAATCAATGGTCAAAGCGATCTGGTATCTGCTATCCATCAGCCTTGAGGACATGGACAACGTTCCGGTCTTTTCAGATGAACTCACATTTACGGAGCTTCACTCCGCAATTAAGAATGCAACTCGACGAATCTCTTAAGGATGAACTGAATTTTTACGGGCCTTTTCTATTTATAATAGCAATACACTTTTTATACTAACTCCACGTCATCAACGCGCTAATATGGAGTCGGTTCATTTGAGTTTCCTATGTACAAAAGAATGGGTAAAACCACAACTAGCTAGGATCCTTGTTCCTCTCCAAGGGTTCCCTGGTGAGGTTCATGGAATCCAATTTGCTTTTAATCTCGCTGAGCAATCAAAGGCCAACGTATCACTCTTACATTGCCATGAAAGACTTCGAAAATCAAAATTACAAATGGTTAAACGATTAACACAATATGCAAAACGCCTATCAAAATCGTTGAAAGTACCAGTTGATAAAGAGTATGTCAAACGCGTACGGGCCTCAGATGCCATCCTCAAATCTAGTAAAGAAAACGACTGTGATTTAGTAATAATGTGTGCGGCTAACAAACCGAAACATAAATTTCTGTTAGGTTCCACGGCTCGACGGGTTGCCCGAAAGAGCAACATTCCTGTTATCATTGTCGCATCATGGCTTGAGGATTTTTCAAAGGATGAACAAACAACTCTCAAAAAGGTTCTCCTACCGATTCGAAGTACTAGCAAGGACCAAGTTGCCCTTCGCTTAGCTGCAGCACTGAAAGAAAGTTCTGCTGGTAAAGATGCTGAATTAATTGCGTTGAATCTAATGCCCTTCCCTTCAATTATGGAGTCTGCTCCTCTAGGTTCCCCTGAAATAAAGGTGAACCGTGAAGTATTCATGGATGACATTTCCATTTTCTCTGAGCAGACCGGGCTGCGCCTGATACCAATGCATTTAGCGAAACAAAATGTTGGGGAAGCAGCAATTGAATTTGCTGAAAAAGAAAATGTAGATCTCATTGTCCTGGGGGCTCATCACAAACCCGGACGATTTGGAGGCTTTCTCGGTTCGGTCTCTCAAGAGATTGCGTCAAACTCACCGAGTGCTGTTGTGATTACTTTCGTACCCTAAAAGACTTCAAAGAAGTTAACGAAGCTACAGTTGGCTTTTTTGTGTTTGAAGAAAATCTTCAACCTGTGCGCTTGTAGGTAAACCTGCTCTTCCACCTGGTGCAGTGATTTGTAATGCGGCACAAGCGGCTGCTCGTCGTGCAGCTTCTTTAATCGGAAAGTGGTGGTGCATATAGTGAATGAAACCTGCTGCAAATGCATCACCTGCTCCTGTAGTGTCAACCGCTTCAACGACAAAAGCAGGAGTTTTGAACGCGGTTTCCTTCGTAGCTGTTATTGACCCCTGTTTGCCTAATGTAATGTTTAAGATTTCAAGATTTCCTCCAATTTCAGCTTGAACCTTTCGAAGGGTTGGTGGTTCGTTGAAAATTCGTTCAAAGACTACCTGATTCAAGAAGACGATGGAGAAACTGCAAATCATATCTCGTACTTTGTCAAGTGATTGTTGGGTCAACTCTTCACCAATATCGATGGCAGATTGTGCTCCAACTTTCTTGCTGACTTTTGCCACTTGCTTAGCGATTGGGATGGAAACACTTGCTGAATAAGTGATTCTGACATCCTTCAAAAGTTTGGTTGTGATGTCTTGAGGAGAGAGACGTGAATTTGCTCCTTGATACCGTAGCTTCATTGTCTGTCCCTCTTCACCAACTAAGATAATGACCAGGCCTGTACGGAGCCCTGTATCAAGACGTACCCGGGAAATATCCACCTTCTCTTCCCGAAGGATCCGTAATGCTGCTTGCCCCTCAGAATCATCACCCACATGACCAAAAAGCCCTACATTCGATCCCAATCGAGCAAGACTAGTAGCGAAGTTGGCTGCTGCTCCACCTGGGAAGATGGTGAGTGATTGGATGTTACTTTTTTCATCTGGAGTTGGTAGATGTGGGAGAGTACAAATCCAATCCATGTTAATATTTCCAATCGCGCAGATCATCACTTTACCCTTGTCCGTATGCTTCTAACTGTTTACGGTAATATGTCTTTATATGCTGACTTGTTTCTCGACAGTCTTTAGTAGACTTCTGAAAATAGATGATTAGAGACAGTGGGTTATTTTGACATCAAAGATGAATGCCTTTGGTACCTTGACCAGGTACATGAATGGGAGGACAATGAAGAGGTCAATCTTGGTCAATCCCTCATACTAATCGTTACGATGCGTTACCTGCAACTCTTCGATAGCTTTTCTTCGTTGACGTGGCTTCAAGGAATCAACATCACTAAAACGGCGCTCGATGACCGGGATAAGTCTCTCATCAATTTCATAGCCAATACTATTGCGGTGGGTCTTCCGTGCAGCTTTCATTGTCGTACCCGTTCCCAAAAAAGGATCGACCACCGTATCACCAATAACTGAAAACATTCGAATCAATCGATATGCGATTTCATCTGGAAACGCTGCACTTCGACGCGAGACCTGGCGGACCCTTTGCCGTGCTCCTGGCAGTTCCCATATCTGAGTAAACCAGGCATTCCGTTGGCTAATTGTATAATGACTGGCATATCGAATTAGGTCCTTAGGTGGGAACGGTCGAGGTTGCCCTTTTCGGAAGATAAGAATAAATTCGCAATCTTGAGTTACATATGCATTAGGTGGAATGAACCCAGACCCCAGAAAAGCATTGGCTCGCTTTGTCGGTTTTTTCCACAAAATATATGGAAGCGTGGTAAATCCCACGGCTTCACATTGCTCGATCACCTTCACATGATTCGGATATAATTGAAAATTGTCATCAATTTTCCTTAGGGCATCACCGATATTGATACAGGCGATACCCCCTTCAACAAGGATACGGTAACACTCACTCCAGACCTGAGCAAGATACACATGCATGGAATCAAAATCCGTGCAACCCATCCGTGAAAACAAGTCGTCCCATAACTCAATCATCGGGTACGGAGGAGACGTTACAATCAGATGCACAGATTCGTTAGGTATCT
>JABXGS010000010.1 GCA_016550425.1 archaeon | reverse complement strand
TATACTGCGAAACTATCGAAACCAAGTAAGGCGCCCCCACCAAGCCAGTATTCGTAAATCTGGTTGGTGATGCTCTCACGGGGTAGAGTGTCAGGAATTACAAACACATCGTAATGTGCAGTCATAAGTTGATGATTATAGATGTCGTTAGTATCAAGCAGTGTTGTCTGATATCCAGCAGCTTGGAGAATGGAAGCAATCTGGCTGGATGAATTAGTATTGATTGAGCCAATGCCTCCTTCATAGGAGGGAGAGGTCGTATTGGGTTCATTGTATATCGCAACACGAATCGCATCCGGTGGAATCGTCAGGGCCATGGGTTCTGTAAAAAAGCTGGGACCATTGATAGGTTCAGAAGAAACCAAAGGAGATGACGATGTGGGAATGTAGACTACAGGTGCGATGAACATAGGGAATAGTAGAGAGACTAGTAGCACTACTGAAATGAGCCTAGAATTTCTCATAACAGAATTCTCCCAAAAAATGGGTTAATGGTCGATAGGAAAACTAACTTAAAAACGCACCGTTGGATGTCTAAATAGCCAAAATAGTCCTAGTTGCAGGCAAAAAAAGAGGAGAGAGTAAGATAAGCAACATAAACGAGGAGAGTATCCACTTCTATTTAGGAATGAAATAACCAAGCATCGATATTCTCAGTTCATAATGAGACCTAATTCCTAAAAAAGCACGAGTCTGTTAGGAGGTCGTTAGAGTGGGATTACGTACATTTAATGGTTGTTTGTAAATGACGTCGAAACTCGGTAGTTAATTCACCGACAACATCTTTTATCTGATTACGTAAATCAAATCGGCGGTCAGCAAAATATTCGGCAAGTAGGGCTTCTAGCTCAAGGATGCTTTTTGTTAGGGCTTCGTGTTCTTCAAGTCCACCTTCAGCAAGGAGTTCCCAGTAGCCATCGGTGAAAGCACTGAGGAAGGCGCTAAGTGTTCGGGGATCTTGGGTTTGGGCTACACGAAGAGCTTCGAGAGCGTTGGAAAATGTGATGTTGGCTCTTCGGTCAAATGGGAGATCAGCGATGGTCTCGCAAAGCATGCCGTCTAAAAAAGTTCGCCCGCGGCAATCTTGTATATGTGCGGCGTGGGGTTCAAGTGTGCAATGGCTGAGGACTGACTTGTCGTAGAATGGACACTCACCTGGTGGGGAAGTATACTTCTCCATGATGGTTTCAATACGCTTCCGGGTGTGGAAGAGTTTGAGAAGCTCCCGCGCTGCTTCTATTCGCTTAAGCTCACTTGGCATAGGTGTACATCCTACCCTCGATAGTAGCCTGCAAGCCAAGCTGACTTAACACGTCTCTCGAATTTAAACCCTTTGATATGTTTAAACCCTTATTCGGGTAGCTCATGGTCTCGTAGCCCGAGTCTTCTTCGAAAGCGGGGTAATTCCTGTGTATAGACCAATAGAAAGAAGGCAGGAATTATCATAATGAAGTTGTGATGCCAAATACCCGCAGGCGCGCCAATTAGAAATAAAGCCATGCTGACGAAGCTGTAGAGAATACTCTTTCCTAACTCAGGTCGAAGCAACACCCTAACTAACAGTATGACGAGTACAATTACGGCAAAAAGCGTGAAGATTACGCTGACCCGTATCCCATCGGGCGGAAGGAGACTGCGTGTAATAATTTGCATGGGATCACCGATTTGAGCCCATAAATCTGGATCGACTGTAGGGAGGCTTAAGCTAGCCCAGATGGAGTTAGCTACAATCCAGAAGACATTGAAAATGATTGCAGGGATGGATCCCGTCCAACTCCACCATGAATGAATTCGTAATGGCCAAGCTTCATAGGAACGACCAAATTGAACGAATAATAAATCATTCAACAATGCCAAATGTCGTGTGGGTTGAAGATAAAGGATGGCTTCCAGGGATGCCCAAAGTTGAAAGAGCCCAAAGATGACCACCGCAGGTAACACACCATAAATCCATTTTCGATAGCTGCGGAAATGATATGCAATCGCAAAAAGGAGAAGTAGTCCGATGTATTGGTAGGTAATTGCACCAATCCCGAGCCAAAATGCCGACCAGAAAGGATCTTTCCATTTTTCGTAACCCATCCACACTAAGAAGAGTACGACACTCATGTGTGTTACCAAGTTCAAGGTTACCATTACGGGATTTATCCAGACAAACAAAGCGGCAAGTCTGTTCCCTGACCGCATCATACGGTCGAAGAGCAGAAAATCAAAGAACATATGGAGCGCCATGAAACTGGGTTGAAAATCCATGCAGCCTGCGAAATCAAATGAGTATGGATAAATCATACAGGGAATGTGGAAGAGTAAGCTTCCGGGTCCATAATTAATGAAATTCTGAGGATACCCGTCACAGGGACCTGTAGCTAAAGCAGTTAACCAGTAATCTCGGTTATAGGGATTAAGTCCGCTAAACATATAGGTGAGGCCTTGGGTCAGGAGCTCATTCATGTCATTGACGTCGGGGAAGGTTGGGTTGATATTCGCAATATACAGTATGACAGCCAAAGTAAGCATCCGAATAAAGAACCCCAGGCCTATTTCTTTCCACCAGGATCGATAGAGCTGAAAACTGTTGGAGAAGTAGGCACTAATTCGAGATCCAAGTGTGGGCTGTTCAGTTAAAGGAGAAGACAACGTGGCTTCAGTCTCATTGGCTGATGAGTTCATGAACCTACCTCCTTATTTGAATCAGTTTCTGTTGTACCATGAGCGTCAGGAGTTGTTTTCTTGGTCGGAAAAAACGTGTCCCGATTCCGCCAAAAGATAAAGGGTAATGTTAGACAGAGAACCCAATAATGCGCTAGACCTTCAGCCGTACTACCAATGAATAATGCTAATAATACTCCTGGAATGAAGATGGCAAGTGCTTTTCGTGGATTTTTGATAAAAAACCATAGACCGATAATACCAAGAATCGCGACAAGAAGCAACATCATAGGTGCTATTTGCGGAGCAATAGGCGGAGGCACTCCAAATAAGATTCCAATATTAAAAGCCCAAGAGGGGATTGATCCCATAAATAGAAACACCAAGGGGTAGTAGCGATTGTAGTAAGGACTCAGATTATTGTAATCTTGCCAATTAACTGGAGGTCTTCCGATTTGCTGTATCACTAAATCTTGCACGAAAAGAATTGGATTCCAGAAAAAGAAAACCAGAACAACAATAACTATGGGTAGCATCCCCAAAAGGTTGAGTCGGAGTTGACCTTTACGCCAATAAAAAATGAAAAGGAATGGAAGGAAAATAGCCCCCATTTGGTAAGTCGCTGCAAGGAGTGCCGCATACACGCCACAGCGAACTGGGCGGTTCAAGTTCAACAAACTTAGACTCAGGAGCATGAGGGGAAGAGACATGAACGTAATGATGTTAACGAAGACAAAGAAAGGGTTAATCCAAATGATTTTCGAGATTGTGGTGTGATCGTCTTGCCAAAGTCGATAATAGGTAACGAAGTCGAAGAACCAATGTAACAGGAAAAACGCTGGCATGAAATCCATGGTGCCAACACTTTGTGGACCTGGCCAAAGTAGAGAAGGAAGATGAAAAATTATTGCAAAGGGTGGATAATTGAAATAATCTTGCGTGAAAGGTCCCGCAAAAGTGTGAAGAAGATAACTCTGTCCATAAGGATTTACGCCATTGAGCAGGTTTGCCAAACCTTTGAACACTAATTCATTCATATCGGTGAGATCGCCTGCAATATTAAGGAACAGAAGAAACCCAAAGAGGGTTGCTATCCGGACGATAATGCCAGCCCAAAACTCAGTTTCATGGAATAGGCGAGACAGATCATTAAGGTTAAGCGTGTCACGTATCTGAACCCAGGTTGATTCAGCAATTTGTGCTTCTGGGTGTTCCTCGTTCAAACCAAACACGCACCAATATGTCAAAAAGGGAGTTTTGTTAGGCTTGTGACATGTTTCCCCACATAAGCCTTATGCCAGCTAGAAGATGAAAGAGCAATTGAAGATATTTCTAAAATTAGAGATATCGACGAAACATCTTACCCCATTCAGTTTTCATGATGCGGTCGATGTGTTTCTTTCCACGGGTTTTCAGCCAGATATCTCGAAGATAGTGGCTGATTTTCACGTTGACTTTAAAAAATGCGGAGCGCATCATGAAGGGTTCGAGAAAACTACTCCGAAAGAACCGATCAAAGCGGATGACAGGATCTAGTTTAGTCTCATATTCAAAGCAGACCCCATCAACTTCATCGCCTACAATTTCCTTCGTGCATAAATCTCCATTTCCGAGTCCCTGTTCATGGGCCATCCGAACATGTCCAATCTCCATGGGATTATACCCAATCATTTGGGCACAAAGTGCGTCCAAGGCAACGAGGTCTCCGCTAGCGGCAATGTAATTCTGGACAAAAGGCCGTCCTGTCCGAGGTCCTGCACCATCCATGGCAATCGTGCTATCTGCAAAGGCAAACAATGGTCCACAGAATTCCTGCTGAATGCGAAGTAAGTCAACTAGGATTTCATGGATTTTGAGGTGGTAATGATGGCGTACCGTTCGGAGAAACCCAAAGGCATTCTTCATGGAGCACGTAATAGTGCTGTGTCCATGGCACTTGAAAGTGGGTAGATGAATGATTTGGGCGTCGATGATGGGTTTAGGCATTAGCATGTCTTCCTGTCCGAATACCATAGGTTGGGACGGATTTACTTCAACCCACTCCTCATCAACTAAAATTGTCCAAGGAATATCATGCTTTTCGAGGAGTGGCACATAGCGGTTCTTGTACATCCCAGTGCGTGCATCTGTAACGACAGTCATGTTTTCCAAGGCAAGGACATCAGAGAAGTTACGCTTGGACAATTCCCGAAGCATTGCATCCAATTGGTAGGGTTGAGTCGAACATGACGGAAAGTATTCTTGCCATGAGATGTTAAGCTTCATAACCGTGCGAACCTTAGGATCAAAAATTTGGTCCAACTTCGCGAGACGAAAAAGGCGTGCAACATCATCAAAATAAGTTTCGGGAGTTGTTTTGACAACTGCAAGAGGAAGCTTTCTTGGATCGGTTTTTTTCATGGTGGTCACCTGTAATGCCCAAACAAGCACAGGGGGGAACTGTATCAGCTTTAACTTTTCGGTCTATCCATCTTCTTGATCTTCTATAGTTTCAGTGTGTTCGGTATCTTGGAGTGTACGGTAACCTCGGCCCATTGTTGCAATGGAAGGTGCCCCAAGAATAGTTAATCCGATGATATAAACAAGTGCATCCAGAAGCGCTATGCTGGCAGCAGCAGCAATTCCCCAGCCTTCTAAAGCGAGGGTGATTGCAGCTGTTTGTGTTATGAATATGCTAATTCCGGCAGGAAGGAGTATTGCTAAGATGTGGCCTGTCATATAACTAATACCTAAAATGAACATGGATTGGGAAATACTGATAATTTGACCAAAGATTAGCGCAATGAAAACTAATTTTGCAGTTTCTAACATCCAAATTGGTACACTGATGAGAAATGCCCACCCAGAGTTCCAGCTGCTAATATCAGTTCGTAAATCGATTGCGAAGTTTTCTACAAAGGATGGAACCTCATCTTTGAGTCGTTCAGAAGGTTTGAACAACCGACCTGCAATTCGTGACATTAACCCAACGAAGCGATCATTTCGAATTAGAATAAAGAAGGCCACAAATGCTATTGCAACTAATGCTCCAGAAATTAAGTAATTAATTAATTGGCCCGTTAATGCACCAAAGATGAGGAACCCGGAGACAATGATTATGAGGATCAGTGCAGCAAAGTCTAGAACTCGCGCCCAGACAATCGAGGCCAGCCCAGCAGTAAACCGTGTACCTTGTTTTTCTCTAAGCCAGTAGGGTGTGGCAATGTCTCCTGCACGAAGTGGTGCTACATAGGTAAGAAAGATTCCACCAACCAGCATTGGGAATTGGTTAGCGGGATTTCCTTTCGTCTTGAAGGGTCTAAGAAGGACCCACCAGCGAATGGCCCTCAAGATGTAAGCTAGCCCAAACAGACCAAAAGCAGGAATAATCCACACCATAACATTGCCAGGATCTGTGAGGATGCGTACTATCTCAAATATGCCTCCGATAGGTAAGAGAGCAACATGAAGCCATATAATAATCAGAAACAGGCTCACAATACCAATGACGTAATAGGTTCGGGCTCGCATCAGAATCTACTCAAGCACTTGATGGAGTCACCCCTGCTGACTCCAACCTAAAAATGCTATGGGTTACGAGAAATTCTGAATCCATACGAATCTCTTTTATTTTTTCAAGCAGGCAAGCTTATTTAACTAAAAAGTACGTTGGCACTCCTGTATGCCACCAAAATATGCCGTCATTCCCGCAGCAGGAAAAGGAAAGCGTATTCGCCCCTACTCCGAAAAAGTTCCAAAACCGATGATCCAATTATTTGGGCGACCAATTCTTGCTCATGTTATAGACCGATGTAAAGATGCAGGAATCACCAATATCATCATTGTCATTAACCCCAAATCAGATGTTGTCAAGAATTATTTCCAAGATGGCAGTGATCAAGGCGTTTCTATCGAATATGTAGGACAACCATCACCAGAAGGCATCGGACACGCAGTGGGACAAACAGAGGGCATCGTAACAACCCCTTTTGTTGTTTATCTTGGTGATGAACTATATTTTGACTCAGATCATAGAGGTTTCATCCAATCCTTCGATGCTACGGGCTGTGCAGCCTCTATCGGGCTCATTCGAGTTGACAATAAGGCTTTAATCCGAAAAAATTACTCTGTAGAAATTGATCCAGAAACCCAGATAGTTCGGCACCTCGTCGAAAAGCCAATCGAGTTAACGAACAATATTCTTGGGTGTGGATCCTATATCTTTGATGATACTGTTTTCGAAGCTATCAGGCAAACTCCTCGCTCCAAGAAAAACGAAATCGAGATTACAGATACTCTCAACACAATTCGAGAACTAGGCAATGATGTGTACGGATATTTCTTAGGTGGTCAGTATCTCAACGTGACATACCCTAAAGATATTGTCGAAGCTGAGAAGTTTCTCAGTCAAGATAGGGACTCAATCTTATAAGTTCAAAATCACTTTTATCATTTGGAGACCATTACGGAATGCTTTCGTTTTTGATGTCGTGATTTTTGCTTCTCCAACTCGAGTCAAATAGTAGACTGGGATTTCTTTGATTTTCCCTCCATGTTCCAGAACTTTGACAATCATTTGGGGGGAAAAGGCTGCTCCTTCAGCGTCAAGTTTGGGAAGAATCGCTTCGAGCATTTCACGTCGTATCACCCGAAGCGTACAGCCTACATCGGTTAAGGGAGGGTATCCATGGAGTATGCCTAATAGTTTGGCAACAGCTATATTACCTATAACAAGAAAAAGTCCCATGTTTGCGCCTTCTTCGAGATAGGGGGTTGCGGTTCTTGTTCCGACCACGAAGTGGTGATTCCTCACTTCGCTAAGAAGCCGGGGCACATCAACACCGCGGAAGGTTTGGTCGGCCTCGGTGATGACGATCAGATCATATCCACGGTCCAAGGCTTCCCATAGACCACGTCTAATGGCTGCTCCGTATCCTTGGATTGGTTCTGGAATTACAGTGGCACCAGCTGTTTTCGCCACCTTGGCCGTATTATCTGTTGAGTTGTTATCGATAACAAGCACATCGTCGACCTCTGGGGTCAAGAAATCTTTGATGGTGGCAGCAATGGGCTCTTCTTCATTCCAGGCAGGGATGACGACGCAGACACGCTTACCGGCAAACAATGGGATTCACCAAGAATCAATATAGCAAATTGTGTCGTTCCTTAGCGAAGGTGTCCTATAAAAGAATAGAAGCTGTAGACGCCCTGGAAATTTGTTTATACA
Organism: archaeon; assembly: GCA_016550425.1. The sequence continues at coordinate 527 of JABXGS010000010.1, read as the reverse complement.
CGGATTGAATAAGCCGGCTTAATGCGCCCTTCATCTGTGGCAAGAAGCATCCTCTCAGCAATAAACTCAAAGAGCTGATTGATGTTCTCACCCGTTCGAGCACAGACGGGAATGAAAGCCTTGATACCATTGTTTTCACAGAATCGTCGTATTTCCTCATTAGAAGGGCCATCATCAAGGTCTGATTTGGCTCCAACTAACACAATTGGAATTCCATCAGTGCTTTCGCGAATTATTTCCATCCAGTATTCCAACTGAAGAAAAGTAGAAAAGCGACTGAGATCAAAAACAACAATAGCTCCATGGGCCCCAAGACAAAAAATTGGGATGAGCTCACGGAACCGCTCTTCCCCCCCGAAATCCCAAATACTCAGGCCAACTTTTTGGTTTTTTATTTCTAATTCTTGATAGGCAAACTCGGAGCCTACTGTCATGGTGGGCGTCGTGCTATAATCGTAGATATAGCGTTGGATTAAGCTGGTCTTCCCCACTCCTCCTTCGCCAGCAACAATTACTTTGAAAATAGG
>JABXGS010000095.1 GCA_016550425.1 archaeon | reverse complement strand
GAGCTCAAACGGACGCGCTGACTCGTCTCCAAGCACCCAGCATCGAGGAGCAACTCAAAGAAGCGATGCCCTTGGTGACCGCGACGCTCCGAGTGCGGATTGCCCGAACAATTGCACAACTTCGTGAAGACGAATCACTAGCCAAACAAAAAAGAGGAGTGAGGAATTCGTGAGCGACAAAGCCAAAGCGCTTCAACCCAAGCTACGACTTCAAGAAGCTATGGCCCAACTTGATGCCGCAACCGTACTTGAACTCATCACCCCCACCACCCGGACCTTCCAATGTCAACGTAATGGTCACTTGGTCGATGGCGGGTATTGTGCCCTCTTCTGTCCAATTGGAAAGGAGATGGTAGTCTATGATCCCACCGGCGGCATTGAAGTCGTCTGTCCCTTCGCTTTCAACAATTTCTTGGGGCGAATGGGAGACGGTACTTCCAGCGATGCATAAGGTAACCGGATCTGGGAGAAGTGTGGAAAGAAACAATCTGGTGCTGAAAACACCTCAACCATTGGTGAAGGAATATGTTCGCTTTTGATGAGCGATTAAAGAGTCTAGGCTGGTCGGATTTTCCATTTCGTATTGATGTTATGCCAGAGGTGTTTGCAGGGCACAAGCGTCTACTCAATCCCTTAACGATTCAACTTCGAACAGGGAATATCATTCTTATTGAAGGCGGTCGCGGTACAGGGAAAACCCATGTGCTTCGATGGATCAATGATTCATTAACCAAATCAAAGGGGATGGTTCCACTTCTCATTTCGGAACCCCTCGATTCATCCATTCTCAGTAATGCCTTAATCGGATTGATGAATCACCGACTGATACAGAAGAATAAAACCGTGCCAACTCTTGTCGACGTGATGGTAGCAAAGATCCGAGAGTTCTACCAACAGAGTTCCCAACGTATTGTTTTGTTAATTGATGATGGGCAATCCCTCGCGCTTGGTCAAGACGATTCTGAAGTCGTTGAAGTTGAAAAGCGAAAAACGGTTCGCTGGTTACGTGTCCTCAGCGATTTGCAAGCGGTTGTGGTGTTTATTGCAGGGCTCACGGGGTTTTCTCAGGCTCTCACCAGTATATTTCCCCCTATTGCTGAGCGAGTAACCTTGGAATTTACCTTAGAGACCGAAGGACCTGACGGTCTCGAAGTTTTAACTGTCAAAGAAACCGAGCAGCTCATTCGAGACAGAATCAAACATTTTGGTGGCAAGGGATTAACACCCTTCAACGCTGAGGCTATTGAAGAGATTCATCTCCATACTCGTGGGTATCCACGAAGCACTTTACGGTTTTGTGAAAACATCATTTCCATGGCCTTTCAAGAAGATACCCCTGCTGGGGACCGGATAACCCGAGAGTTTGTCCAACAGGTCATCAAACAACGACCCAGTCCACCACCTGTCACTACATTGGCACCTTCAGCTCTTGATCAAACACGGTTTGTTGAAACCAGTCCAGCGGTTGAGGACGAAGAGTGGTTTGAAGAATTCGATGAGCTCACGGCTACTCAACGTGAAATTCTTGCGATTACCAAGGAGTTGAAACGCGTCACCTCCGCAGTTGTAGCCGAAGAAATTGGAATTACTAAGGGTACTGCTTCAAATGAACTCAAAAAGCTGTACGATATGCAGAAACTACAGCGACGGAAAGGTTATCGTGGTTTTGAGTATCTTCCTCGCTAATACTTTTTACCATCTCGCAGGTTTCTCCAAGAATCTCCCTAAGAAGCTTTGAGACACATATCTTTAAGTGACACTTCCACAGAAATAAGATTAGAAAATCCTGTCGCCGGGACCAGCCTATGTCACACGATGCCTTCGATTACCTTTTCAAAGTCGTGCTAGTCGGTGACGCAGAAGTTGGAAAGACAAGCCTCACCACCCGCTTTGCCTATGGCACGTTCACAGATGGCTATATCTCCACCCTCGGCGTTGACTTCATCGTAAAGTCACTTCCCCTCAACAACTACATAGTTAAACTCCAAGCATGGGATACAGCTGGACAAGAACGGTATGCTGGTGTACGCCCGATTTATTATCGAGGGGCGAAAGGTGCATTATTGGTCTTTGATATTACCATGCGTCAAAGTTTCGTGAATGTGGATAAATGGTATGATCAGATTCGGAAATTTTCTGGGAATGACGTTCCTATCATTTTAGTAGGGAACAAGATTGATCTCGTGGATTCTCGAGTTATCAGTACTGATGAGGTTCAGGCGTATGCGGCACAAAAAGGAATGCCCTACTTTGAAACCAGTGCAAAAACCGACTATGCCGTCAATGAGGTATTTCAGAAACTAGCAGAGGTCATTCTATCGAAGGAACTTGGCTGAGAAGTGACAAAAGAATAGCAGGGTCCTTTGCAGTAGAATTTCAGGGTCGAATTGTGATGTCTGAGGATACCTCCTCATCAGAAGTTCAACCACCCAAACGAATGTGGAAACTCTTAGAACAATATCTAGCCCTGAGTGAGAAGTATGATCAACGGACTCGAAAAATCGAAGATGATGCCAATCAGCGGCTGGTACAATACTTCCACGAAAAATCACCGGAATTAAAACACCATCTCATCGATACCAACACGCTGACTGAATATTTGGATGAATTTGCTAAACATTTGCTAATTTATTATGGTTATTATCGAAGTGTTCGGCGAAGCATGGCCACGTTATTTGCATCTATTGGGATCACGGATCATCGGATGTTTGCGGAAATGGTTCGTGCAACTAGTGATCCCCGTGTGAAGGTTCAAATCAATGAGTTGGATTCACAAGGCGTAGCGTGGTTTTTACGTCAGTTTCTGGATGAGTACCAAGCAGTTGAACGGCATATCAACAAGCTAACGGGATATTTACCGAAATTAGATGAAGCGGTAAAACAAACTTACAGCGAAAGTATGCGCCGGTTCCATGATGTCCTGGCTTATGTGATATCAGAGGAATCTAAGGCCTTACGAATGGCAGGTCATGAAAAGGTAGAAGCAGCGATTGAAGATGATGATCTAAGTAGTAAGGCTAATCTTGTGGTCGAAGCTATTGAATACTTTGTAAAGGATGCGCAAAACCATCCAACCTATATTCTCACTGAATCCGTTGGCTATTTTGGAACTGCTGAATTGGAAGAATTCGACAATAAAATAACTTCGTTTAAGAAGGTCCATGAGCTGTTTAAAGAGCATGTCAGCCTTTCTAATCGTACGCGGTGGATCTATGAACGTCATCATGCAACACTCTTTTCAAGTATTTTCGAAGGGTCGCATTTCGAGCTGTTGGAAATACGAGATCACATCCGAAACGGCGCGAATATGAAAACCTTTCAACAATATATCCGAGATTGTCCTGGCATGCTTTTAGGCGTTTCACAGGCCTATTCTCTTTATCTCGAGTATAGTGCTTATTCAAAACAAATGCTCACCTTAGTTGATGCATATCGCGAAATGTCGGAATTCCTTCAAAGTGAACTTCTGCTAATTCTTTATACGATGGAATTGCAAAGGAATCATTTGTACCTGGAGATTCGAGATGATTTCCGGCAAACCTTAGATGAATTTCAACAAACCCTGTTAGAAGTGTGTTCATTGAATCCTTCTGAAGACTAATCTAGTTCTACTAAAGGTCTTATTCATCGATTTTGATAGTTTGCTGTATTAGCAAAGAATATAACAAGAAATTTCCCTTCACAGGAATAAACTCAATGATTGAAGGGATTGTACTTGCGTCTGTCTCCCATATTTTTACTGGCTATCTTTTTCGTAGGTTTGATTCCTGTAATCTATAGTCCTGTAAATTTGGGATTTCACTTCATATCCAGAATAGACCAGTCTTCATCAGATCACGATACTTTATCCTCCCCCCTTTTTTTTCAAAACAAGGAAGTACCAAAAAGATCAGAAAAAACTTCAGTTCCTTTACCTGCTCCTCCAGATATTCAAGCAATTCTCGATTTAATCACTCCATCCTCGTTTGGTGGGGTTGTAAGCACTATCTCTAATGGAATAGGGAGCCGTGTATATGGGTCAGAAGGGAATACACAGGCAGTAAACTATGTCTCACAGAAATTTGAAGAATTTGGGTTAGTTGTAAATCATCATGAATTTTCTTCAGCTCAGCCAAATGTTATCGGCACTCTTCAAGGAGGAAGTCTGAAGAATAACCAGTGCATTATCGTAGGTGCCCATATTGATACTTATCCAGCTTCTTCGCGAGGTGCTGATGATAATGGATCTGGTATTGGAGCAGTATTAGAAATCGCTCGAGCCATGTCTCAATATAGTTATAATTATACAATCTTATTTGTTGCATTCAATTCAGAAGAATTAATGATAGCGGGAAGTAATGCCCTTGCTGCCGATCTTGTTGAAGCCAATGTTTCGATTGCTGTTATGTATAACTTTGATATGATTTTGTGGGATAGTCCTCTTTCTTCTGAGAATCTCAAGACTTACATTGTTCATAATGGAGGGGCAAGTGCATCATACGCTTCACATGCAGAGAATATTGGTAAAACCTGGTTAGACGCTCCTGTCCAATCTCATCTTGAACCCTATTGGGTCCACAGTGACCATTCCGCCTTCTGGAGCCGTAAAATCCCTGCAGTTTGGTTCTTTGAACACGACGGCTACAGCAATCCGTACATTCATAGCATCCAAGACACAACATCTCAACCCTCCTACTCTTACGAAATAGGATCTTTAGCCACAAAAACGGCCGCAGCTGCTGTAGCCGATTTTGCTACAATTGTATCCAATCAAAATGGTTTTCCTGATATCAACTTCATTACACCGGAGAGTGATACTTTTGTTCGCCCCTCTGATCAGATGCCAATTTTTCTTTCAATCGATGATGCCGATAATGATGTAGAATATCTTGAAATTTCCATAGGTGGAGGGCCTTGGATTAACGCTACTGCTGGTCTAAATTCAACTCACTGTGAATATTTTTTGAATACAACAGGAATGTATGGGCCTGTCACAATTTATGCCAGAGCCTATGATGCAAATGGTTGGATAGCTAGGACATCAACTTCCTTTACAATTGATAGAGGTATTAATTGCAGTATTTTTAGTCCCTTAGATGGAGAGGTTTTGGTTCAAGGTGAACAAACCACGATTTGGGTGAACGTGACTGATCCCGATGGGCGTTATGTTCCAGCGGTAGAAATCCGTATTAATCAAGATGATTGGCATCGGGCATCTGAACATGTTCGAAATAAGGAATACTATTACAATTTAATCCCGTATGAGGTTGGGTCAATAACTATTGAAACTCGTGTGATAGATCTGAATGGGAATCGAAATAATTCGATGGTTTCTGTGACGGTGACAAATTATCCTCCAATCATCACAGGAGTTTGGATTAACCCGATTTCACCATTGAATACTGATCCGGTCCAGGTTTATGCTGAAGTGACTCAAGATAGCCGTGGCTCGGGAATCGATAGTGTATTAGTATATTATAGTACAGATTATTCTCTTTGGCATCCACGTGAAATGGATTTGGTAGATAGCGATATTTCATTCGATCTATACATGGTTACACTTGATGCTGTTCCAGCGGGCAGTCAAGTGCGATTCTATATTCAAGCCCGAGATAATTTTGATAACATCGTTATTAATGACAACAATGGCCTCTATTATGAATATTATGTGGCTGCAAATCTCACAATGGTCATTTTTGCAGCTGCAATAATCAGTATATCTGTTGTAGCTGGTGTATCGTACTACGTTCTTCGATACCGACGACGAGAAAGACCTACACCCACTTAATTTCTGTATAATTTCGGATTATGTCATACTGTTCAAAAGCTTTTTTAATTAGAGGTCCGTCACTCCTTCTCAGCAGTATAGAAGGTAGTTTGGTGTGGGGTTTAAAAACATTCAATCTAGCCAGTGGTTCCGAAGCTATACGCAAAAACTCATTGCTATTGCCTTTACCTTGGCCATTATCTTCTCTTTTTTCCCCATACTAATCGGATATTTTGTTCCGCAAATTGCTTCTGTGTATCTTTATAGCGCTTATATCGTTGTATTTCTAACAATTTTTGGAATTTGCCTTATTCTATTTCAGTTTCACAATCCCATTGCGCGACGGCTCGCTTATATCATTTCAATTACAAGTCTATTAGGGGCATTGGCTCATTACTGGATACTGATTACGAATCTGTTCTTGGGAATCCCACTCACTTATCCTAACCCAACAGCTTACATCGCTGCAGCAGCAAATTTAGTCATGCTTGTTGGGTTTGCCCTTGTATCCATTGAACAGCGGAGACGATCCTGGCGACAAATCGGAGGCTTTGTTCTCATCACCGGATTATTTGCAGTATGCATTCTCTCCACTTACTTGATGAATCTAACCTTTCACCCCCCAATAATTCCGGCTATCGGAACAGGATTACGAATTCTTATCGGATTCTTAACTGCCATCTTTGCTTGGATTTTTTATTTCAACCAAGACCCCCCTCCGGAGGTTATTGGACGAAACAGTCGCCTCCTCCTCGTCCTTGCAAGTCTCGTTCTCATCTTAGGTTATACTGCATTTGCTTTTCAGTATGCCATGGAGTGGAACACACTCTCGGTATTCTATTATGCTGGATCAATATCAGATGCGATAACCCTCTTTGCCATATTCATCTTCCTCATCGCCGTTCTTGTCACTTTCACAGAGACCCTCGAAAACATGGCTTCAAGCCGTCCGTTATCAATCAGTTATGAAGTCCTTAATCGGGTGGTCCTGATTACATCACTTATCGTGGTCTTGACGATTTCAGGAGCAATCGCTATCACCCTAATTGGGCGGGTCTTGCTAGTCTATCTCTCTCCTATTGATGCAACTATTGCCTTACAGACTATAGGAACTGGTTTACTCATTGGATTGGGTATAATCATAATCATTGTTGCAGGTGCTGGCTACTATCTTTCTCGGTGGTTATACCAACCTCTTGCGTATCTTGAAGCCGAAACCGCTGCTGTAACCGAACCTGGAATTATCTCATATTCGGAACCTCAAGGTCTTGTCTTGACTGAATTGCAGGGCGTATCTGATAGCTTTGCGAAAATAATCGATGAATTAAGCCGTGTTCGAGCGGAGCTTCGCCGCTTCACCATAACAGAAAGTCGGTTACGAACCCCCTCAACATCCCAACTTGCTAAGTTGGACTATTATCTCGCAATTATAAATAATTCAGTGACCAACCGAATCCAAACCATAATGAGTCTTTCTGAAGCTAGTCGAGATCTCTCAGATCCTAAAGAACGTGACCACATTTGGGACATGATTCAAACCGAAATTACCGAGATACATTACCTTTTGAAAAGTGTACAATTGCTTCGTCTTATCGACACTCAAGCTCTTCCCGAGTTCCATCGAATTGATTTAACGCCTTTGCTAACTGAACTGATCACAAAATTACAGGAAGTACTTCCTAAAACCACAAGGCAAATCGCGATATCTTTACCTTCTGAGAAGGTCAATGTTTTGGCGAACGAATACGTGTCTCATATCTTTCAGCCCTTAATCCGATTAGTTTTGGAACGGGATGTCGGTGGACCAGCAATTATTGAAGTGACATTTACTCAGGTGAAAGAATCAGGAATCGATTACTGGCAGATAGATATCACCCATCCCAAGTGGGTGCTCCCTGATATTGAAAAAGTACTTCTCTTTCGTTCAGACCCCGAACAACCTCAAAAAGCGAACCCCAATCTATTATTGGTTCCTAATCTGGTTGAGTATTTCCGTGGTAAATTCCGTGTAAAGAATATCGTGATTGATGATCCTCAATATGGCACGGTAATTCAAGTTCTCCTCCCCCGAGCAAATCGTCGCCGAGGAAAACCTTCACCTAACGATGAAGCTGAAGAAGAGGACTGATATTCATGTCAGAAACGGTGATGGTGATTTCAGCCCAGAACTCTCTTCGTTATTCAATTGAGACTCTCCTTGCACAAGGAGGTCACACCGTCTGCCCTGGGATTGACAATCTTGGGGGTTTTCGGCATGCGCTCAATGCCTCTGAGAATATACCCACTTTGATCTTACTAGATTACTGGCTAGGACGGTCTGAGACTAGATCCTTTGTAAAAAGTTTGAAACAGCAAGGCTTTGCTGTTATTTTAATGGGGAACACCTTTTTAGGGCGAAATGTGGCTGCGACTGAGGGTGTGGGATTTCTCGAGAAACCATTTACAAAGAAGGAATTACTGAAGGCAGTTTCTCAAGTTAGCCGCTAAGGTTCTAGATGAGGACTAGCTCTCGCTTTCCTGACTCCATAACATGGAGTGCTTTACCAGCAATCGGACCGCGATACTCTCGACAAGAAAATAGACTGAGTACACGGCCTTCGAAAAACTCGTGGAATCCATGCGGAAAGACTTCGTGGGCTCGTACAATAAGTTCGACTGCATTAAAGTCCATGAACTCCTCAGTTACATCTTGTCCAAAGGTTCGAATTCGACCTCCCCGCATGGAGGGGCCAAAGCCTTTGAGCGTTTCACGTGGATCATTCCATAGCAGTTGATATGCAATCTGATTTTCAATGGTAATTTCTCGTGGGAGTGAATCAATTTGCTTTACATCCCTGAGATTTTCCGGAATCCCGCCATGAACAGCAAAGATACGGTGGTCTCGACTAATCCCTGCCAATGGAAGATTCGCAAAGGTCTCCCAGTATTCTTGGAGTATATCCCCATACTTGGCTTGAACCACGTCATAGAAACCATAAGCTCGATTGACCCATGGCGTTTCATGGTTGCCTCGAAGAAGCATCATTCGACGTGGAATCTCGACTTTGAGTCTAAACAAGAAATTCATGTTTTCGATTTGAAAAGGTCCTCTATCTACGTAATCACCCAAAAAGACAAAGACCGAGGGGCTATCCCAAAACCGAGTTAGAATGCGCTGTGTAGCATCCCAATCGCCATGTGTATCTCCGATGAACACAAGCGGGGTATCAGGGAGTCGCAATAATCGCGGTTCTTGGAGTAAAATGGGTTGAACCTCCTCAAGAAGATTAAGGGCATCTTCTTTGTTGTATTGCCTGATGGCGGCCGCTGTTTCGGCGATCATATTCAAAGAACCTCCTGATTTAATTACGGAAACTTGCCGTTAAGGATTTTGAAATCAGGAATAGACAATAAGCTAGTCTGGAACGATGTGTGTACCAGCTTCTCCGCGAATCGCGTGAGCAATATTTTCAGGGGAAGTAATAATTGCCAGTTCCCCGCCTTGTTCGAGGAACTGAATAACGGATTCGATTTTTGGTGCCATGGATCCAGGGGCAAAGTGTCCTTCTTTCAAATACTGTTTCGCCTCACTAATCGTCATTCGATTAATCGCCCGTTGATTTGGTTTTCCAAAATTCAAATACACCTTATCAATCGATGTCGAAATAAGAAAGCCTTTTGCATCCAAGGCTTTACACAATAGGGCTGAGGCTCGATCCTTATCAATCACGGCTGCTACTCCTCGGAGATCCCCATCCTCTCCCTCAATAACTGGAATACCACCTCCACCCACAGTAATAACCACAAAACCATCATTGAGGAGATTATCAACAGCCTGACTCTCAATAACCTTCTTGGGGATTGGTGAAGGGACAACACGACGCCATCCACGTCCAGCATCTTCCACAATATGCCATCCCTCTTTGCTTCGCCGTTCAGCCATGTCCTTATCCATAAACGAGCCAATCGGTTTGTTCGGATGAATAAATGCTGGATCCTCTTTGTCCACTAAGACCTGAGTGACAACGGTGACCGCTAGCTTGTTCATCTTGCGGCGTCGAAACTCGCCTAAAAGGATTTGCTGGAGCATATACCCTATTGCACCCTGAGTGTCTGCACCACAGAAATCTAGAGGTACTTCATGAAGCTCATGTGCGGATAATTCCGACCGGCGTAAAATGAATCCCACTTGGGGGCCATTTCCATGGGTGATAGCGACATCCCACCCTTGCTCAACTAGATCTACAATAAAGGGAACGGTCTCCGCTGCTGCAGCATATTGATCGGGAACGGTTTTACGTGCAGCATCCTTGATGAGGGAGTTACCACCAATGGCAACAACAATTCGTTTAGCCATTTTCTTTTCATCCTTGGGTCTGATAACGAAGGAAGCATATCTCACATGCTGGGTTGATATAAAGGCTTCTCAACCAAAGGTCTAAACACTTATTGTGTACCAAATACAAAGAGACCTTTATGGTGTCCTTAACTGATGTGAAGGAAGCGTATGAACGGATTCGACGGGCAAGCATCCAAACCCCCTTGATGACCTCCCTCACAGCGAACCGCTGGACCAACTGTAGTATTTTTTTCAAATGTGAAAATTTCCAACGAATAGGTGCTTTCAAATTTCGAGGGGCTTACAACGCAATTTCACAGTTGACTCAGAAAGAAAAGGATCGTGGTGTTATAACACATTCATCAGGCAATCATGGTCAAGCGGTTGCCCAAGCTGCAAAGATGCTCGGAATAAAGGCGACTATCGTGATGCCCACAAATTCATCCCCCGTGAAAATCGCGGCAACCAAAGAATATGGTGCAACCGTTGAGTTCTGTGACCCTGATCAGAAATCAAGAGAAAAGGTGACAAATGCGTTAATCAAGAAGCACAGGTTTGTCTTGATTCATCCATATGATAATCCACAGGTGATTGCTGGTGCAGGCACTGCTGCGTATGAGTTAATCAGCGAAGTAGGTGCCTTAGATGTAATGTTTGCTCCAGTTGGTGGGGGAGGATTGGTAAGTGGCACCGCCATCGCAACCAAAGGCTTATGCCCAACGGCTAAGGTCTTTGCTGTCGAACCAGAACAGGCCGATGATGCCTATCGGTCCTTCAAAACCGGCACTATTGTACCTAGTGAAAATCCCATCACAATTGCTGACGGCTTACGTACTTCATTGAGTGAGCTGACTTTTTCAATAATCCAAAAACATGTTGATGACATCATCACTGTATCCGAAGAAGAAATCCTAGATGCAATGAAATTCTTATGGGAACGCATGAAATTAGTCATCGAGCCATCTGGGGCCGTGCCCCTAGCTGGACTGTTTAAACTCAAAGATCTCTTAGATAATCAACGAATCGGTATCATCCTAAGTGGCGGAAATGTTGATCTAACCAGTTTCTTCGATCAATGGCGAAAAGAAATCAAGGAAAACTAGTTTCTATTCCATTAATCCCACGTCTTTGAGCATTTCATCCAATCGATGTTGAGTTGGATCCCGATAATGACCTCCACGATATTGCTGGGGTATCAGATAATCTGTTACTGCTCTCACATTAGGGATCTCCCGAATCTGATTAGTAAT
>JABXGS010000094.1 GCA_016550425.1 archaeon | reverse complement strand
AATAAAATTAGTTGTTCCCAACTTCCTTTTCGAGGAGTTGGACCTGTTTTTTCAGAAGTGTGATTATTTGGATGTTATCGACATGAACTAGTTGACCAGAACACACGGGACATTTGAAGGCGTTTGCCATGGCTTCTTCGAATGTGTGGCGTGGACAACCATTATTGTTACAGTGGTAGAACGTATTTTCTTTTTCGAATTGAAGTCGCTGCCGAAGCTTTTCGAGTACCTTGTTCTTCTTGTCTCGCAGTAGGCCATGGATGCGTTCAGGTTCTAATATCCAGTAATAAACAAACCAACCAGTTTGTTTGTCGCGGGTTCGGCGATAGGACGCCAAATGAAGATCATAAAGCTTGTATAGGATCTTGCGAACAGCATTTAGGCGCATGCCTGTTTCATTAGCAATTTCCTCATCTGTTGTTTCTTCATCATCTTTCAAGCGTCTAACTACTTCAAATGCGTCTTCGCCGGCGAATTCAATGACAACCTGCTTAATTAGCATCTCACGTCCGGACATAGATTTACACATAATCTAATCTTGCATTGAATATAGACCTTTTTGTTTATCAACGGAAATTGCTGATTTGAATCGCTCAAAAAATTAATCAGGTCTCTTAACTTGTTTACCATGACTTGTCGGTGTGATTTCTATAGTGGCATCAGTGAATTTCTGATGAAGACTTTGTCCCTCAAAGAGCCTATCTAAAAATAAGGCAAGGGCTGCAACCTCACTATGTGGTTGATGACCAATAGCCACATTAAAGTCGGCTAAGTGAAAGACCTCGATAGGTACTTTGGGACCTCCAACCACAATGAGTAATGGTTGTTGTGAAGTTCGAATTCGTTCGATTACATCATCAATATGAAGTCCATACATAGTAAGATGGATAATTGTACCCCCTTGTTTTTTCCATTCTTGAATACGATTTCGCCACTTTACACCAGTGCTGGTTTTAAATGCTTGATTTCCCCATTGACTGGTTACCTGTTGGATTGTTTCTGAAATTTTGGAATCTCGTAATCCCGAAGTCCAAAATTCGGTCGCACCAAAAGCTCGAGCGGTTAATCCTACATGCGTTGTTATACGTTTATCACGTTCTGGACGATGGTCTAATTTCAGAACAACTATTCGCCTCTCTATCGGACCCATAGAAACTTCCTCTTCTCCAGCTTAGTGAATACCCGCGAAGCGATTTAACGGGATGATTGTTTCTTTCTTTTTATGTGAACCACATCACCCAAGGTTGCCGAACTCGGTGAAGGTGAAGGAGAAAGATCAACTGATTCTGCTTCCTCCAACAATGTTAATTTGTACAACCGCTCAAACTTTCGCGCTAGCGTAATTGTGGGGGCCATCTTGCCGCTTTCGACTTTTGTTATCAGTGATGTCCGTTCATGAAGTTGGTTCGCCACATCACGTTGTGACCATCCTCTTTCTTCTCGGGCTCTTCGAATTAGCTTTGTAAAATTCTCGACCGGCACTAGTTCACGCCGTTGAGGTCGAGAACGAAGCCCTGTATGCCTAGTTGTTGATGAGGGATGAGGTATAGAGACCGGACGGCTTTTCGGTGGTGCTGATGCTGAGTATCCTGGTTTCTTAGTTCGATGTACAGGTTGACCCAATTCAGCACATCGGTTACAGGCATAAAGGGTTGCCCCTTCGAGGGTAATTTCTCGGGTTGAATGGCATTCTCGGCCACAGATTTCACAGGTTGGCATTGTTAGTAATCGCCACCATTGTATCCTTTACCCGCCAATATCTAAAAAGCTGTTTTTGTTCTAACTATCTCTCAGAAGCAGGACATCTTGCACTGGGGGAATAAAAAAAGCTTTTAGCGCGTTTGACTCAGAGAGCTTGCAATGACTGATTCAACCGATATCCGAAAAAAAGCGATTTCTTCTGAGGACTACCTGAGTCTTGCTGAGCGGACAGTTTTACTAGAGCAACGAGTTCGAGAGCTTGAAGTTGAAAGGGAACAGATAATCGCTGAACGTACTCGGCTTGAAAACGAAGTTCGAATTCTTCAAGCTGAACTAAATAAACTGCGTCAGCCCCCCTTGGTCTCAGCAACAGTAATCGATGTACTCGATGATGGTCGAGTAATCGTGAAAAGCAGCACAGGTCCACAATTTGTAGTTAATTATCCCGAATCGATAATTGGTAGTCAACTTGAATCAGGGGCAAAGGTGGCATTGAACCAGCGGACCCTAGCCGTTGTCGATATTCTACCTATCTCGATTGATCCATTTGTCCAAGCCATGAATGTTGAAGAAAGTCCTGATGTAACCTATGATGATATCGGTGGTTTAGAAGAACAAATTTCAGAAATTCGTGAGACCGTTGAACTTCCACTCTTACATCCTGAACTATTCGAAAAAGTAGGCATTGAGCCACCGAAGGGGGTACTATTATGTGGACCTCCCGGAACTGGAAAAACCCTGCTAGCTCGTGCTGTCGCTCATGAAACGAAAGCGACCTTCATTCGAGTTATCGGCTCTGAACTGGTCCAAAAATTCATTGGCGAAGGAGCCAGAATTGTAAGAGAGATTTTCTATATGGCTCGAAAACGAGCGCCTAGTATTGTCTTCATCGATGAGTTAGATGCAGTTGCCAGTCGTCGACTAGATATCGCAACCAGTGGTGATCGTGAGGTCCAAAGAACCCTAATGCAACTTCTTAGTATGCTTGATGGTTTTGACCCACGTGGTGATGTTCGCATCCTGGCTGCAACAAACCGTCCTGATATTCTTGACAGCGCGCTCACCAGACCTGGTAGATTTGATCGTATCATCCAATTTCCATTTCCCGACAAAGAAGCACGGATTCAGATTCTTCGAATTCATATGCGGAACATGAACATTAACCCTGATGTTGATGTGAGTAATCTCTCTTTGAAAACAAATGGTGCCTCAGGAGCAGATTTGAAGGCAATTTGTACTGAAGCTGGGATGTTTGCCATACGCGAACTTCGAGATGAAGTCTTCAAAGATGATTTCGATAAAGCCATCACCAAAGTCTTAGGCTCAATTGGTGATAGAGGAGACACGACAGACATTTATGGATAAATCGTTGTAAAAGAAACGAGGCGAGTTACTTCGCAAATCAACGATAAACTTTACCGAGTAAGGGGCATTGCTAATTACCAATTCAATGCACCAATAGGTCATTTACTATTTCCAGACAAGTGTAAGGTAGAGGTCTCCAAAACTTCAGGGCGAATAAGACGAGTAAGCTTAGGCTCTACAATTCTTGCAACAGTTCGCGCACATGATGGAATGATTGTCCTCACTATCGAAGGCGGTAAACGACTTCATAAGGCTCTTTCGCCACCGAAACTAAGAGTGGTTACTGACCAAGAAGTAGCAAAATTCATCGCTGAAGGACGAAGTGTTTTTGCTAAGCATGTCAAATCCGTAGATCCTCAAATTCGGGCAGGAGATGAGGTATTAGTTACTGATGAGGAAGATATGTTGCTTGCAGTTGGAAAAGCCCACTTGAGCCCACGAGAAATGGTTGATTTATCTCATGGAGTAGCTGTGAAAACGCGCCATTCAATCAGGAAGCGGAAAACCTAAATTTATACTCGCTTATCCGATTCTGCATATGTTATGAGGGATATGCATTGGTGAAGGTAAAGAAAGTCAAATCAAAGAAACGATCTATGGAACGCCAAATGCGCAAAATGGGCGTTGATTTCCAACAACTCGAAGATGTATCTGAGGTGCTTATTCGGCTTCCAGATAAAGAAATCGTAATCCCTCAAGCCCAGGTACTTGTCATGCAGGCACAGGGTGATGATATCTATCAAATCATCGGTCAGTCAGAGGAAAGAGGATTAACAGTATCTACTGAACAAGAAGTGGGCGCTCCTGTTACTTCAGTTCAAACATTTAGTGAAGAAGATGTACAATTAGTGGCAAGTCAAGCTAATGTGTCCGAAGATGAGGCACGCGATGCTTTGCGGGCGGTCGAGGGGAATTTAGCAAAGGCCATTATAGTTTTGACAGAAAAATAACTAGTTCTCTTCTTTTCGTTCAAGCATAGCTT
>JABXGS010000009.1 GCA_016550425.1 archaeon | reverse complement strand
TACAGGCTGATTTGTGAGGTGGGAACAGGAATGTCTTTATGGTTGGGAACGTTTGTACTCTATACCTATGTGATGGATATCGTGTAGGTAATTCTAGCATTAGTGGGTGGAATGGGTATTGCATATTTCTACTAGTAAGGCAATTATGGCTGATGGGTTAGTTCGTAAATTCGGGTCCAAGGTGGCGGTTGATCAACTGTCTTTTACTGTTCGGCGTGGTGAAATTTATGGACTTCTTGGGCCCAATGGGGCTGGGAAAACCACGACAGTACGGATGGTGTGTGGTCTACTCCCACCGACTGATGGATCGGTGAGGGTGTTTGGGCTGGATCCGACGGTTAATCCGATTGAAGTGAAGAATTCAGTGGGGCTAGTTCCTGAAGAAAAGATGTTGTATGAGTCGTTGACTCCTCGTGAGTTCTTTGATTTTATCGCTTCGATGCGGGACCTTCCATCAGATATTGCGACGAAGCGTGTGCAATCATTAGTTACGGTCTTTGAGATGCGGGAACACTATGATACTGTTATTGCGGCATTGAGTCTGGGAACTAAACAGAAGGTGGCTGTCATTAATGCTTTGCTCCATGAACCCCCCCTGCTTGTTCTTGACGAACCACTTATTGGGTTGGATGCAAGGTCTGCTCGTGTGTTGAAGGAGTTCATAAAGCTCCATCTAGAACGAAATGGAGCAATCTTGTTTTCGAGTCATATTTTGGAAATTGCTGAACATCTCTGCACACGGATTGGGATTATTGATAAAGGACGGTTAGTCGCTGAAGGGACGGTGGATGAACTTCGAGACCTCGTGAAAGCCCAGGGCACCCTCGAAGAAGTCTTTCTTAAGGCGGTTCAACAGGACGTTGAGGTAGCCCAAGCGGTTCAAGCACTCCGACATGCCATTTCTGAGGAGCGTCGTTAACGTGATCAGTATGGAAAGTACTATCCAATGTCATCGTAATCAGAATAAATAGGTGAGATAGAAGATCAGAACCTCAAAAGAGAGCCGTGTCACAGAGTCTCCTTCCATTCGATCACTATTGCATCCGCCAAAACTTAGCTTGAGTGACGCATGGCGTATTGCTGGTCGACTTAGTTCAGAGGTCCAATTTCGTACAAATTTAGAGATGGGTGGTGGTGCCTTCCGAGATTCAATTGAACGCCGCGTAAAGAATGCACGAACGAATACTACATTAAATAAAGTAGCTATGAGCATTATTCTTGGGTTTTTTATTGCCATCTATGGTTTCATTACTAGAACACTGACTTTCTTTCCTATTGTTCTTCCAGGAATCCATACGGGCATAGAAGTCGCCGTGATTACAAGCCTATTTTTAGGAATCGCATTTACATTACTTATGTTCATTGGCCTCATGCAATCCACAACCTATGTTTCCTGTGATATCGCATCGCTAACACTCCAACTCCCAATCACCAATAACGATGCAGAAAAAATCGCCTTCTTAGGGTATTTTCGACTCTTCGATATACCTATTCTCGTTGTGTTAGTTGGATTCCCCATTGCCCTTGGAATTGCCACATTCTCCATTCTTGGCTCACTTGCATGCCTTGCAACCACTGCGATTACAATTGTCCTAGCCATCTCAGTACTCTTGCTATTATCCCACCTCTTTTACACCCGTATCCAATCCCTTGGTGGATCACGTTTTCGCGGATTTATCAGAATTCTTTTCGTGCTCTTTTGGGCATTCTCCTTTGTGGCCTTTTCCCTTTCTTATCAGTTAATTTCCTACCTAATTCCACTCATCCAACTTCTTACCGTTACGGCTACTACCTTTGATTGGATTTTGCCTCTTCTCTTTCCTTTCTCTCTGGGATACTTTGTGGCATTTCTTAGTGGGTTACCTGGACTATCTTCTGTTTCATTGATAACCTGTCTCATTGGTACTCTCCTATACATCACTTTAGGGCTGTTGGGATTACGACAAAGCCGTCGAATCCTCATTAGCGTCAGTCAAGCACCCATAACACCTCAACTTCCCACGAAGATTAAACCAATCTCTGTTCAAAGCTCATCCCATCATGTGGCCATAATACAAAAGGACCTACGTCTCGCATCTCGTAACCCAAGTCAAGCCATTTTCCTTATTACTCCAATTGCTACAGGCATTATACTCCATTTTTCGCTACTCTCATTTCTCTCACTGCCTTTCCCTGCTGATACATTCTTCTTCATGATTATCGCGATAACTCCCTTCATGATAATCTTCTTCTCAATCTTTTTACTTAGTACGGAAACCCATGGTGCATCCCTTACCTCTTCTCTACCCTTACACACTCGAGTCATTACTCAGTCTAAAGCACTCCTTGCTACTTTCTCCTATCTTCCCCTCTTCATCATTCAGATTATCCTCCTGTTCATTTTGCCACTACAAAATCCTCCTTTTCTTCTCGCAATAATCGTATCTCAAATACCCCTAGTGTATACAACATCACTCATTGCTATCAGTCTCTTCGTTCGGTTGCTTGGCGGAGGACGCATTATAGGCTTCAATGTGGGTCAACATCTGCTCCAAATGATTGGTGTACTACTCATCACTCTCATTTTTTTTGTCCTCCCATGGATTCTCTACATGTATATCTGGTTTGACGCTGTACGTTTTGGGATTCCTCTTATCTATTTCCACCTCTATGTACTTCTGGGCTTTTGGGCAGGATTATTCATTAATTCAATAATCGGATTCGGTTGTTCCCGTTTATTACTCCGTGACTAATAACCATCAAAATTACTCCGAAAACAATATTCACTCTGAAGAATTGCTTTTAGAAAGGAGAAATAATGAACCACAGTCAGTAGTAGTGCTAAAACTAATAGCGAGTTACAGCTTGATCTTTGCGCATCCGGACCAGTTCCTCGTTGATAGGTGTGGTGGTGGTGTAAAAAGGGTAGGGGCCGGGTGTTTTCACCCGGCGGGTGTTCGGGTTTATCTAGGCGTCGCAGCTATTGGTTAAGGCATGTACCATTCTTTATAGATGGGATTGTGGGTGCGGTAGTAGTCATCGAAGTCTGGATAGGTGTCGGTAATGGTTACTCCCTCGCCTGGTGCTGGCCAATTGGTGTAGGGAACCACGAGGATGTAGGGTACATCAATTCCTGGAGAGGGATCTCCGAATATCGTCGTTGCTTGTTGGTCGTCGATATGCCATGCGTTGGGGCTATAGGATTTATCGTCCATCCATGGGTCGTAATAGGCAAAAACAGGGGCTAGGTCCCATCGGGGGGGTGTGGGATTGGGGTTGTATGATTCAGTGTCTGTTGCGATTGTGATATCGATTGTAACGGTTTTTCCCACCACATTGGGATCAGTGCTATCAAAGAGGATTATATCAAATGTGCCGCTACCGGGAGAGTCTGTGCATTCTGGGGTTTCTGTTCCATAGATTGTGTGATCCCTTGTTATGGTGTAAGTATATGCAGTATCTGGTGATAATATTCGGGAAATGTGGATGTCATGGTTGTCTCCGGCTAGGTGAACCACGGAGGTAAATTCTAGGTGGATTGATTTCAGGAAGCCATTGGTATAGGTTTCGAGTACGTACATGTTCATGCCAAAGTCGTTGTAGTCGAAGTCACCACCTGTGCGGTCTTCGTAGCCGATGTAGGCGTTGCCCTCCTCAGGGAATGTAACAGTAGTTTGCCATTCATAGATGATGTAGGTCGCCCAGTTCTTGCCAGGAAAGTCAAAGCCTGCACCCCACGCCGTCTCTGTCTGGTAGATGGGCGTGCATTCAAGCCCGACATCGATGAAGGTGATTTGGGCCACAAGAGTTTGTTGACCACCGATGGGTGCTAGAATGACCGCTATGGAATCGCCACAGCCGGGCTCAAAGTTTTCACCATTGGCATAGGCTGCAGCTAAGATTTCGTCGACTCGGCATTGACTCCAAGAACCGAGGCCAGAGGTTGATTGTGCGTCCTCGATTAGTGCCCAAATAGCTCGTTGCACATCTCCATAGGTGTAAGTGCCAGAGCATGCCAGAGATGGCTGACCTACATAGGCTTGGTTGAGGATCCAGTTGACGAGATCCAGATTTTCAGGATGCTCAATCAATCCCTCGGGTAGTGACTCATAACTAGAATAGACTTCTGCGATGTAGTCGGTGTTCTGATTGATGACGTTGTCAGTGTCGGCACACCAGCCTTCGTAAGTTCCGCTCAGGGGTTCACCTGTGACAGTCGTCACGGGGAAGTAGGCTGGTCCACCTGCATAGGGATATTGGACGTTCATCGTCACCGTATCTGGCAAGGTGCTCTTGAAGTCCTCCATTGTAGGGGGCTCGTAGCCGATGAGGCGCTGAACCACAGCATGTGCAGCAATTACGAGTTCAGCATCAATGGGCCAGCTGATAGGAATCATATAGGTATACCCACTGATACAGGGGGTCCATTCATCTTTGTAGGTGAAATGACCAGGGATGGGGTTACCGTTCTTCTGCGGGATGTCAATAAGGTCGGTCGTAACTTCAAGGTGTGTTTCAGTAATGCACCACGGATCTACAACTTCATATTTAACATAAAGATAATCCATGTCGTTCCAGATGCTAACATCACCGACATCGATTGCAGATTTGGCATTGCCACCCCCTGCAATCAAATCAGTAACGAATGGCTCTTCTTCCATGTGGGCAGCTGTCAGTGGAATGAGTCCAGCGAATAAAAGAACAATAGCTACTCCTAGAAACACGGATTTTCGTTTCAGAATTAACTCCTCCCTCTAATTGAGGTGGTACAAATTGACCTCAGAAATATAAATAGCTTTC
>JABXGS010000093.1 GCA_016550425.1 archaeon | reverse complement strand
TTAAAGGGCATGTATTGGAAGGAAACGGCGAGCCGCGGTAGCCAAGTGGTTTACGGCGCAGGCCTGGAAATTACACACAGGAAGTAAACCGTATAGCCTGTGACCCTCGGGTCGCACGGGTTCGAATCCCGTCCGCGGCGCCATTATTTTTCTTAATTTGGTGTAGATGTTGTTAGGCGCGTTTTCGCCGCCAGGAGGACGGATAGGTCCCTGCAGCTAATACGACGCGTTTTGTATCTGCGACAATGCCTGATTGGGCTTCAAGGATTTGTGTACTCTCCTGCAGTGCAACAGCAAGCGCTACTAATTCTCCTTTCAAAGTCATAAGGGCCACCAAATCACCTGGTCTAATATCATCATGAAGCTTCAAGACACCCGTCACCGCAAGATTTGCACCATGGCAGATTGCATCAATCGCGGTATCTCGAATAACTATCTGCGGTAGATGCTGAACCCCCTCCTCTAATGGACGGATATATAGACGAAGCATTCGATCATTCTGTTCTTCCTTCCAAAAGTGGTAGGCATCAATTACATCATGGAGTGTAGCTAAAGTAGTATCCTCTTTGAAAGGCCCCGTACGCGTTCGACGCAGCTCTGCCATATGAGCCCCGCCTCCAAGAACCTCACCAAGATCGAAGACTAATTTCCGTACATAGGTGCCAGCCTGACAGCCTACCCGAAAGAGAACATTCTGTTCGTCGATTTCAAGAATATCGAGATAGTAGATTTTTCGAGTACGCACCCGGCGTTTTACCGAGGACCGTACTGGAGGGCGTTGATAAATGGTCCCGACAAATTCCGCAGCGGCATCATGAATTTTCTTAGGTTTTTCTTGTTGGTGTAGTCGCATGATACAGACGTATTCTTTTCCTGATGTCAAAAGGGCATTAGCAATTTTTGTGGCATTCCCGAGCATGACCGGCAGGACACCTGTCACTTTAGGATCCAGCGTCCCAGAATGTCCTGCCCGGTCCAGCTTTAGAATTCGCTTTACCCAAGATACTACTTCATGGCTGGTCGGTCCGGGGGGCTTTTCCGGGTTTGAAAAAGGCTGAACGCCCCTTAAACCAAACTATCCAGATTGATGATTCCATCCTGAAATAATTCGGGGATGGATCGTTCTTTAGGGACTCGACCATAAGCCGGATTCGTGGTATCCTCGGCGCGAATTATCCATTTCCGCTGCTTATCGGCAGGTAACTGCGACTTTGTCAGATCTGAAGTCCTCCTCAGTTCCTTAAATAGGAGTGATTATTACTTCTATTATTTCTCTTTCATAAAGGGAGTGAGTTTTGCTTCTTTGATGGCTTTCACGATAGCGGGATCTTCTGCCCCCGCCTTAATGTTGATTTTCTTTGTGGTCGGATTCAAATGGTCAACATTTGAACGTCGACGCCTGACGCTACTCACTTCTTGGGGTCCAGAAATAACGACGAAGTTCTTATCCACGCGTTCAACAACAACACATTTTTTTCCGGCCTCTCGACCGTGTGTTTTCACACAAATTCTTCCAACTTCAACTAAACTCATGGAAATTCAACCTCCACCGGTTGACGGTCAGCTGGTGTGTCGCCACTCCAGCCTCATTCGGATGTCGTCCCGGAGGACGTAAGATACGCCTTTACCACTGCAATACATATATTTATCGTAGCAACTGCGTTGAACCCGTCGGTATTCAATACGATATCGAAAAGGCGTGTATCTGTGACATCAATGCCATAGAATTCTCGGAACCGGGATAATTCACTTTGCTCACGGATTTGGGTTTCTTTCAAAATTTCTTCATAGTTCCGCGATTCCCGGTTAGCAATACGCAGAGCCCGGACTTCTAGGGGTGCACGAAGATAAAATGTCAAGTCTGCTTGTCGGCGCACCACCCAGCCAGCGATGTAGGCGTCTATAACTACATTACCACGTTCAGCTTCTTTCTGTGTGCGATTATCGATTTCTTGGTCGATTTGTCGATTTTCTTCAGCAATCTTGCTGAGTTCGGTTAAGGTGATGCCTCGTTCTTCCGCTAGCTGGCGGAAAATCATTCCTGCCGACACGTAGCGGAGATTGAACGCCTTAGCTAGCCCTTGAGCGACAGTGGTAGTACCTGCTCCGTGTAACCCGCTGACCGCGATTGTCAAGCCCATGGCATCACACGCGCATTTTTCATTAATAGCCGGTGGTCATGGAGGTACCCAAGAATTTCTGGATAACCATATTCATGGTAAAGCTACAGATGATGTACCAATAAATGTAGAAGAGACCCATTCCACCTAAAGGTACACCGGGATAATATAGTCCAGTAGTAATCCATTGACCATACTGCCATCCAAACCCCAGACCAAAACTACCTAAAATTTGTGCAAAGTTGACCGGGGACCAGATAACCGGGGCTGGAACTGGATCCGGAGGAAACGCAACACCCGGGTCAATAAAAACACCATTCATAGTCGTATAAACTAGAATGAAAGGAATAATGGTAATCATCATGGGAAGAAAGGACTGCTTACTCACATCCCCTTGCAGTTTCACGATGTATCGTTCACGGCGTTTAATTTTTAGTTCCAGTTTTCGTTTGGCTTTTGGATTGGTTTCCTCTCTGACCTTTTTTTTCATTTCATTGTATTTGTTAATTTCTTCACGGGAGCGTTTCAGCCGATCGTAATCAATGAAATGTCGATTCACTAGGTTTGAGATCAAAGAGATAATAATACTAATTATCATCACAACGATTGCGGACAAAGGGGGAAACGCCCACGGTCCTAGTGCCGCTCGAATGGCTACGGCAATATCAACAAGAATATTCTGCACGGTTATCACACTTTCAACAGTAACTTAGCAAAGGCAGTTGCGGCTTCCTCTGCTTTACCCTCTACATTCTTAAGAATCAGTACGGTTGCACCGGTTAGTGTCCCCACCGCCACTGCTGCTGAGCGACAGAGCAATTGATGGGCAGCAATATTATCCACTAATTGTTCATCCCGTGTCCGTGTCGGATCTTTTGCCCGTCGAGAAGCAATATTGGCAGGATCCGCTTCCACCAAGACAATTGAGGCTGGGCGAATCGCTTCTGCTACCCACTTCGGAAGGCCAATTAAAAAGCCTCCATCCGCGGTTTGAATCAATGTATGCGTGTCTACGATAACGACTTGCGTTTTACTCATTGCGGCGATACGTTCACCTGCCAGCTTCTGTACTTCGCGTTGCTTTTTAACGGGAAGCCGGCGGAGCTCGTCACGATTCTCTACAAGCCGTTTCTTTTGGGCGATTTCAAACATCACTGAACCATAGGTAATCAATGACACGTTGAGACGATCTTCAACCATACGAATTGCATCTGTCACCACCGTGGTTTTTCCGACACCAGGGACGCCACTGACCACAACGACCTTACGCACTTGCAATGGGTTAACCTCCACTGAAATACTGGCACAGTTCACTGTCTTAACCTTAAGAGCTTTTCGAGCGCACAATCGAAAGCCTAATGTCCACAGGTTATTCGACACCCAACAGGCCACGCATCATCGGATGCATCTCACCTAACTGCTCCTTCGCTAAGATCTCGAAATACTGCCGCATAATGCCGACGGATAGTAATATCCCTATGCCAGTGGTGAGGGCGCCGAGAAAGTCAGCGAAGGCGGCAAGGGCACCGACAATGATTCCACCGAGGATGGCCACGGTGGGGATGTAGCGGTTGAGGATTTTTTCGATAACTTGGGGTGATCGGCGGAAGCCGGGGACTTGCATGCCAGCGCCGATGAGTTGTCGGGAGACGTCACGGGGTGAGATACCGGAGACATCGATCCAAAGGCGAGCGAAGGCAGCACAGAAGACCATGAGGAGTACAGCATAACCGATGGCTCTGACCCAGCCTATGGGAGCTCCCCCAGGGAGTGTCTCGAATAAGGAAAGGATGCCGATGGGGGGAGTGAGGAACCAGACGAAGGTGAGTGGTTCGGGGACAAGATAGTTGCCTCCACCTTCAGGAACGGCATATCGGGCGAAGATACCAAACCAGAAGTTACCTTGGAGGGCAGGAAGTTGTACCCAGAGGATTTGGGTAATGAAAAGAATATTCGCATAGAGGGCTTGGGTGAAGATTACCGGGATGTTCGAGACATAGAGAAGTTTAATGGGGTACTGTCCCCGGAAGCCACGGTAGCGGGCATATTGGAGAGGAATATTGACACGGTAGGATTCCATGAAGATAACGAGGACGAAGGTCATGAATGTGGTAAAGAGTCCGAGCATGCTGGCTCTGGGATTTTGTGGTCTAAACCAGATGGTCACGGGGTCGGCGATAAAGCCTGTTTCATCCAGTGGATTATAAATTACACTTGGATCCCAGCCGTTAGCAGACCAACCACCTAGGTTTTGTAAGATAAAGGGGACGATGCCTTGATAGCCAATGGGAGCAGTGGGAATATCTCTGGTTTGGGCAAAAGAGATGGAGAACATGCCCCAGAGGATTTGGGTGCAGACGTTGGCCATGATAAAGAGGCTGACCCCGCTACCTAGACCCCACCCTTTCTGGATGGTTTCATCCATCATAATTACTACAATGCCTGCAAACATGAGTTGAATGAAGACGAGGATTGCGCCACCGTAGTCGAGCTGACTGGGAACCTGTCCGTAAGCACCGGCAAAGATGTAAGCGAAGGCTTGAAAGGCTGTCATAAATACAGCGAGAACCTTCTGGGCACCCGTATAGAGCGATCGTTGATAGGGGTCAGACATATCGACGCGGATGAGTTGGGAGCCGACGAGGAGCTGCATGATGAGGCCGGCAGTGACGATTGGGCCGATGCCGAGTTCCATGAGAGTGCCCCGTGAGGAGGCGAGGATGGTGCGGAGCCAGAAGAAGTAGTCAAAGCCTAAGTCTTGGTTAATGCCATAGAGGGGCAGGCTAGCCATGAGGAGGTACAAAACAAGGATTACTGCGGTCCAGATGAGTTTTTCACGGAAAGAGACCTTGCGGTCGGGTGCCTTGACCTCTGGCATGACGCGAATTATTGGACGTAGTGCGTTGAGAAACCGACTCATGCCGTTTGCCCCAAACTATTCCGTGTTTTCAGTATATCCGTTTCGAGATTGAATTGCGGAAGGTCTTGCTGTTTAATTATGTTTTGGTTCAGGTCTTTGCTTTTCCTTTTGTAGCTGTCGCTCGTTTCGGTTTTTTCTTTGCCTTCGATGCAGTTTTTTTCTTCGTAGTGGTCTTTTTCTTTGTAACCTTTTTCGTGGGTTTAGCTTTGGCAGATGTTTTTCGTTTCGTTTTCGTTTTAGGAGCCCGTTTTGGTTTGCTTTTAGGAGCAGCTTTGGGTGCCTCTTTCAATGAAGGCGCAAGGTGTTTGGTTGGCTCCTGAACCGTGCCTTTAATTTTTCCTCCAGCCGCTTTAATTTTCTCCGCAGCGCGGTGGGTGAAAAGGGGAGCTGAAATTGTGATGGGCACGGAAATCTGTCCTGTCCCGAGCACCTTATCATAACCATGTGCAGCTAAATCAATCGTGAGCGGTGTGCCCTTTGCAGGAGCTTGACCCTCTGTAAATCGTGGAAGGTTCCGTGCGATGTCACCTACATTAATTGTGGCATGGTCTTGCCGGAGTTTGCTATGGCGATGAAACCCGTGTTTTCCGAACCGCTCGGGATCGTGAGCCGTGACATAGGTCCAATCATGTTTTTTGCCACCGGTTTTACCTTTACCCCCGCGTTGACCACCTTTGCGGTGTTGACCAATTCGGCCATACCCGTGGGTACGACCACCGCGCAGGCGACGAACCCGTTTATCTTTGCGTACAGACATATTCATCTTCTCCAAATTTCTCAGCGTTTCTGAAGTTGGATCTCCAAGATGCCATTATTATAACTGGTCTTAGCTGATTGCATATCAACTGGAACCGGCAGATCAATGTCTTTGGCATATTGTCGTTTGGTGGATTCAACCTGAATCGTGACTTTATAATCAGTGACTTTGACATTAATTTCGTTTCGTTTCACACCGGGTAACTCGGCGATGATAATGACCTTGTTATCTTCTTCCATTACATCGATGAGGGGTTCACGTTTTTCTCGCACTACTGGCGGGGCTCCATCTGGGTTGAGGTTGCCGAAGGGGTTCAAGCGCATCTTGCCATCAGACCCGATACCTGCTGAGAAACCCCAGACCATGGGATTCTTTTGCAATTGCTTAATGATTTCTTCAAGTTGATGTTGTGCATCAGGTCCAAACATGTCTTCGGGATTAACATCAGAGAACATTTTCATGATTTCTTCAAACATTCGTTGGATGGCTTCAAATTGAGCATCGGTGGATTCATCATCCCACCAGCGTTTGCGTTTCCGTCGATCATCTTCTTCTGGCATTGTTAATCATTCCTAGTTTCGCATCATTCCTCTTATGACATTCGTTTGAGGAGGGCGTTAATTTCTGCGCCGCGATAACCTAATTCACCCTTTTGTTGGATAGTTCGCTTAAGACTTCCACGGAAACCTTTCGAAGGGGGGCGAAGCCGAAAGACTTTCTTTAGTTTGGGTAAAGCAAGAGCTTCTTCCTTCTGAGCCACGAGAGCCTCAGCATATTCATCGATGGTTTTGTATTTGGAGTGCTTAGCCACATATTCATCCGTGACTGATTTATCTCCAATAAGACGCCCTCGTTTTCGTAAAAGACGTGACAAGGTGGGGGCATCAATTTCGCCCCAGGTGATAGCGTCCTTTGCTTTCTGAAACATCCCCAGATAGGTTGGACGTTTATCCAGAACCACCGCATGATTCACCCGAGAGAGGCTTAATGTCAATAGGGTGTCTTTTGCTTCTTGGCGTAGCCCAATACTACTGCGTAATCGGATGACAGCCACCAGTTCTGGTTTGGATTGGGGTTCTTTTGACATCTTATTCATCTCTCCGTGTCCAATCTTGGGGGGTCATAATTTGATTGGTTTTTTTCAGCGCATTAAAGACCGATTGCGCAAAGTTGAGAGTAGTTCGTGTATGACCGCGTGTTCGTGACCAGACATCATGGATGCCCGCTAGCCGTAAGACGACTTTGATCGTGTCTGCCGTGACGAGACCAACGCCCTTTGGGGCAGGAAGAAGGCGGATTCGAACACTTCCAGTTTTGCCATTGACTTCAAAGGGAACTGAGTGGGGATCCTGGCAGCCGCATTCCCAACTTCCACAGCCACGACGAACTGAGATAAGATTCAGTTTTGCTCGCAGGATAGCTTTGCGGATAGCGGGTCCGATTTCGGGGGCCTTGCTTTCACCAATTCCTACAAACCCATTTTCGTTGCCAACGATTACTGTAGCTTTGAACCGTGATTTTTCTCCTGCATCGGTCTGTTTCTGAACCAGATTAATATCAATGACCTCTTCTTGAAGGTCAGGGAGCAAGACATCAATGATTTCAGGTTCTTTGATTGGTAAGGCTAGCTGGAATAAATCCTCCAAAGAAGTAATTTCGCCAGCCTTAACTTGGCGTCCGACCGTCGTGACCGGTTCCCATTCTTCAATATTAAATTGGCGTGGACGTCTTTGTCGACTTGATTGACTCATTTTGTTGACCTCCCACTTTTGAATTTGGCTTCGATATTCTTCTTTGTTGCATCATACATGCTGGGAAGTTGGGTAAGATCGACGCGGCCCTTGGACACTTTTCCAAACTGCCGTTGGAAGGAGGAGGGCTGGTTTTTGCTCAAATCCTTGGCATAACCTGAGATGTGTTCGCCTTTGATACGCTTTTCTGTTGGAAACATCTTGTCAGAACAAGGGATTGAAAGCCCTGCGTCGATAGCGCCTTTGACTGCGGAGAAGATTCGTGACCCGGGAATCGGTTGAATTAAGCCTATATCAGCGATTGCGTCAGTAATTCCTGACTGGATTGCCCGTTGACCTGCTAGGAAGCCGGTGAGATAGGCTGCGGGGATATTTTTGACTCCCGCTTTCCAGCCAAACTGGTCAAGTTGTCGCGAATCAGCAACTGCGATAGCTAGATCGCCTTCTGGTAATGCGTCCATAATCTGGACAATGATTCGTGTTCCGGTTTTTCGAACGACTAACCGTGGTCGACCAGAGTGTACCATTCGGCGTCGTGCAAGGTAATCGGTTTTACTTTCACGACGTCGCCGGAAGGGAACTTTGTAGCGTGGTCCATGTGCCATTTCTTTATCGCCTCTTCATTTTGTGTTCTTTGATGTACATGTCGACTCGTCGAATGGATGTGAATACACCACCTTTCGCGAGCCTGTATAAGCGTCGATAATCCCGGGGCTTGATAATTCGTCGAGCTCGAAGTTTCTTGAGGTGTCGACGGATTGCACGAATTTTAATCATCCAGCGTTCCTTTGACGAGAGTTTAGCTGTGTATTTGCCCTTTCGACTCCCCGGTCCTGAGCGAAGGCCTCGTTTCTGTTTTTCATGCACCGCTTTAGCGCGACCGCGACTCACTCCTTTAATCGGGACCTTCTGAATAGCACCTTCATGAATTAATCGGCGGATATCATCCCGGCGAATCGCTAACGCTACATCGTCTAGTCGATCAGGGTCGATCCAAATGCGGTTTTCGCCGACTTTTAGGATGCGGGCAGCCAATTTTCGTTGGGGATTTACATTCATGGTTTTACTCACCTGTTAGAGGATTTCTTCGGTGTCAAGATCGAGAAGTTCTCGAACTTCGGATTTCAGTTGTGG
This sequence comes from archaeon, assembly GCA_016550425.1. The sequence goes on along the minus strand of JABXGS010000093.1, from coordinate 6,411 downwards.
ATTGAGAACGCGGAGACCAAGGTCGTCTGCGCGGTCAAGCATTGCGAGTCGTTTACGATCACCCACTTGGTGTGCTATTCGAATGACGTGGACTTTCGGATGGAGACCTTCCATTTCTTGGAGATTATGTACTAGTACTTCTTTCATGCCTGAGGGGTGATAGTCTCGAAGCTTAGCTGGGCTGCGGTAGCCGATGCCAGGCATTTTCGGCTGTGCCTTTTCGCGTTTACGAATCATGGAATCAATACCTTTGGGACGCCGCCAGCCTGTGTCTAAGCGTTTATATCGCCAACTTTCTGGACGTCGAAACTTGGGTTTTCGTTGATTCTGCATTCGTTTCTTGAAAAGCGCGCGTTGCAATTTTTTGATGTGTTTACTCTTTTTCATTCTCTGTCACACCCAAGTTGGCTAAATCTTCCAGTGTCGTTCACCCAGTTGTTTTTCGAAAACGTAAATTCCATCATGGAACTTACGAGGGTCTTTTCGGCGTAATTTGGTCGAGTGTTGAATGTTTGCCGCAGTTTGTCCAACTAGTTCAATGTCGATTCCTTCAAGGATGACATCGTCGCCTTGCACGGTGACCTTCACGCCTGGGAGAATCTTGGCATATCGAGGGGCTTTCTCGCCGTAGAAGTTTTCCACGATAAGGCGATCGCCTTGGACTTTGACTGTTGGCGGAAAGTGGGCAAAGACGACTTTCATTTTGTATAGTACGCCGTGAGTTACACCAAGCATCATATTTTCAATGTGGGACACAACGGTGCCAACTAACGCAATTTGCCGGCTGCGAGGGTAGTCCACTGAGACTACGACATCATTCCGGTATTTTCTGATGTCAACATCTACATGGCTGAAGTCGCGAACAAGTTCACCTTTTGATCCCTGCACGGTTACCAGTTTATCTTTAATCGTCACTGTGGTCCCTTCGAGGATTGGAAGCGATTTTTCGAATTGTGTAGTTTTTGGTGGCATGTTCTCTTTCCGCTCCTTACTTTAGTAGACGTACGCGATCAGTCGTCCTCCATGACCTTGTTCAGCGGCTTCTCGATGTGTCATGAAGCCTTTCGGAGTTGAAACAATGAGAAAGCCAAATGCCCGAGATGGTAGAAACCGTTTTTCCCATTCCTCAAAGTCATGACGTTTTACAGGATGATGGGGGCTAATAACTCCACATTGATTGATTCGACCCAGCAGTTCTACGCGTAGCATTCCAGCTTTTCCATCGTCGATAAATTCGAATTCGCCGACATAGCCCATACGCTGCATGATACGTAAGGCTGCACCTATTTTCTTCGAGGCGGGGGCGATAATTACCTCAGATTTACGAAGGAGCTCATGATTCATGATGGTTGAAAAAGCATCAGCCAATGGATTCTTCACGGTCATTGTCCTTTTCACCTCTAACTAAATTTACGAAAACCGAGTTCTTCTGCAACTTCGCGGAAGCATCGTCGGCATAGGTTAATGTTGTAGCTGCGTATGATAGCACGGTGTGTTCCACATCGCCGGCAGGTTCGGTATCCCTTACCTTGTTTTTTCTCTTTTGACATCAGAATTCATCCTCCAGGTCAGGTGTGGTGAATTGGATTCCCAGTTCTGTTGAGAGAACAGACATTGCTTCATCAGGAGTAATTCGGTGACGGCGGGGAACCTTGTGGCGTCCACGTCGTCGGCGGTTAATCCGATAGCCTGGGCGTTCTGTACAGATACAAACGTCCATTCCAAAGATGCCAAGATTCGGGTCGTATTTGACTCCGGGAATCTGAATGTGTTCGGAGATTCCGAAACTTAGATTACCGGCGTGGTCGACCGAACTAACGGGTATTCGGAAGTCTGTGACATCTAGGGCACGTTTGGCAAACTCTTTGGCTTTTTCTCCACGGAGGGTGACTTTACAGCCCATGGGTTCTCCTTTTCGGAGACCAAAGTCTCGATTGGTCCGTTTTGCTAATACATCTGCGGGTTTTTGCCCTGTGAGTTCTTCAAGAATCGTTTTGGCTTTCGACAGAGGTTCTCCAGCCGTTCCCAATGACATATTGACAACGACTTTGGAGATGTAGATCTGCCGCATCACATTTTCCTTTTTTGCCTTGGGCTTGGGAGCAGGCTTAGCTGGGGCTGGTTTAGAAGCGGACTTGGCAGTTTTTGCCTTTGTGGATGCTTTTTTCTTCGTTGGGCTTTTAGGTTTAGCAGTGTTTTTTGTCGTTGACATGACTAGCCAGCCTCCGGAATGGATACCAAGGATTGGTCTTTACCGAGTGGGAAGACATAGCGAATCGCTGTCAGAATCGTCTGGTCCTTAGTGGTTTGGATGGTACCCAGTCGATTCTCTGGATCAATTTTGATGAGTTTCCCTACATTGCCGGTGTGATCTCCACCGGTGATTACAGCGGTGATTCCTTTCTTCAGGGGAATATGTTCCTGTATGGTTTGATCCGGTAATTTGAGGAGGAGTGTATCACCGGGACGGTAGGGTTCCTTGGGTTTAGCTTTCGGATCTTTAACTTGAAGGAGAATGGTACGGCCATCGTGTAGGTGGAGCTGAATGTTTCCCTTAGCGACCGTCTTTTTACCTGTGATTTTGCAAGGCTTGAGGTTTAGTTCTTTCTTGGGAATTTCAAAGAGTCGAAGCAGGTGTTGGGAATCAGGGACCACCCGGACCTTTGTTTTGGTTGCAGCAATCTCGATGACATCCATGAGGCCCACGGGGTATTTGTAGTCTTTTCGGATGCGCCCGTCCACTTTCACGTGTCCTTGTGAGAGGATGCGTCGGGTTTCTCCAAGCGTGGTTGTAAGTTGGAGCATATCTCGGACGATGACGCCTAATGGGATGCCTTCTTGAAGGGAATGGGGACCGGGGTTGGCACGGATGGTAAAGGGGTGAACCTTACGTTTTATTTGCCAATGGCCAGGTGCAGCCAATCGCTTCATGTGTTTTCTAGGACCTTTTGCCATGTGTTTAATCCTCCTTTTTAGTCAGACCGGCTCGGGCGGCGGCTTTTCGATCGATGATGGCCTGACGGGTTTTATCGATGTTGAGTTTGGTAATCATGACATTTTCTGGGCGGATGGGAAATGGAACCGCCGAGCCATCCACCTTTTCGAGTGTGATGTTTTCGATGCTCAGTTTGAGGTGCTTCATGTCGATTTCAAGCACATCGCCTTCTGAGTCGCGGAATGCCCCGCGGGTAATTAGGACGGTGTCACCTTTGTGTACGGGAATTCGTTTGATGCCGTGTTTGTCCACAAGTTCTGGTGCGAGCTTCGCTGTGAGTTGTTTATGGCGACGATGCCAGGGTGCAGTGTATCGGGCTTTTCGTTGTTTCTTAGGTTTTCGTGAAGTCACTTCTTCTCAGCTCCTAGACGATGATACTCGCCACGCTGGCGATTCGGGGCCATCGTTCAGCGGCTTCGCGAGCGATGGGACCACGGATTTCTGAGCCTTGTGGATCTCCTGTTTCTGAGGTGATGACGATAGCATTATCTTCAAAGCGAATCCATTGACCACCTTTCCGGCGGTAGGGTTTGCGTTGGCGGACAATGATTCCACGAAGGACTTGGCGGCGCATTTTGGGGGTTCCAGCCTTACAGGCGACCACTACCATATCCGCTACACTGGCAGCGGGTTGGCGTCGGAGTCGACCATGATACCCAATGACGGAGATAATTTCCACTATCCGTGCTCCACTGTTATCTGCAACCGTTAATCGAGCGCCTGTGGGCAGCCCACGAGTAATGCGCGTTCGCGCAACACCTGCCGTCTTCCGTCCGCGTTTCACCATTAATCTGTCTCCTCCTTGCGTTTGATTCGCTCCACAACGACATGGGAGACGGTTTTGCTAATTTGACGGCATTCAGCGATTCGGACGGTATCTCCCACTTCAAGAGGAATACATGGGGGATGATGCGCCGCGGTCATGGAGTGGCTGCGGGCATATCGACGGTATTTTTTGATAAACCGTAGATAATCACGGCGAACAGTCACTGTACCCTTCATCTTGGTACTAGCAACCACGCCTTCGAGTGTACGTTCTCGGACAGGGAGTGTCCCGTGAAAGGGGCAGTTGGGATCTTCACATTCCTGTTCGGGTGGCTTGACTTTTAGACCAATATCACGAGCTACCATCGTAGTTTTTTCGCCCTCCTTAAGCGTTCTGCGGGATGCCCGACTAGAGCGTTCCCCTCAATGTCAGCTGTTCTGCCATTGGGGAGAGATAGTTCAAAGAGGCTGGAGACCTTCGGAATCTGTCGACTTCGAAGTCCATCCGAAAGTGTAAGCATATTCTCGGTATCGTCCACAATGACGCCAGAAATTCCGCAAAGATTAGGATTGGTGGCGTGCTTAACTGCAGCAGACAAGCCAATCAGGGGTTGGAGTGTGAGTCGAAGGTTGTAACGCATACTTATTCGCCTCCTCGCGAGCTTTCTGCAGCAGCGCGATATGCCTCTTCATTATTCACCGTAAGTATCCGAGCAATGTTTTTCCGAATCCCACGAATCACACCCGGATTTTCCATGCCTGCTCCAGACATCATGGCGGCACGTTGTTTTGCTAGCTCAGCACGAAGTTCGTCTAGCTTTCGATTCCGTTCGTCAAGATTCATGTTCCGAATTTCTTCCATTGTAAGTAACGCCATAGCCCACCTGCCTCCTTACCTCACTTCTTCGAAGACTTCGTAGATTTCGAAGTCTTCTCTTTCGAATCCTTGGTCTTCTTGTCCTTTTTTGGAGCCTTTGTCGTTTTGGCTTTCTTTGTAGTCTTGGCTTTGGGTTTCTCTGCCGCCTTCTTCTCTTTCGCCTTGGGCTTAGCCTCAGCTTTTTCTTTCTTCGCCTTTTTCTTGGGTTCCGCTTTTGGTTTGGCTTTAGGTTCAGCTTTCGCTTTTTTCGCCTTGGGTTTCTCTGCCGCCTTCTTCTCTTTCGCCTTGGGCTTGGTTTTTTCCTTCTTTGCCTTGGGTTCAGCTTTCAGTTTTTCGGGTTCTTTTTTCTTGGGCGGTTTCGTTTCAGGTTCCTTCTTGGGTTCCGCCTTCGGCTCCTTCGGAGCTGGTGTTTCTTCAGGTGCAGGAACCGCTTCGGGTACTGGCTCAGAGGGTGTTTCTGGTGCTTCTTCCGGAGGTTTCGGTACTTCTGGTTCAGCTGGTTCGGTCCCTTCATCCATGAACTCTTCTATCGAGGGAGCTTCTTCGATGGGTAGTTCTTCTTCGACCACTTCAATTTCCTCACCTTCGGGTGCGGGTGCAGGAACCGCTTGCACCTCAACTTCTTTGTGAACAATCACAGGATGATCCGGTGCCACAGCATCTGGTAACATGATACGGACTTGGACGCCTAACACGCCGGGTTTCATCACCGCAAAAGCCCACCCATGACTCACGGCGCTACGAATTGGTTCACCGGTCTTAGCCACGAAGCCACTGCGGAATTTTTGATACCGAGCACGGCGACTAGTAAGTTTACCAGCGATGGAGATTTCCACGCCCTTTGCCCCAGCCCCAATGATTCGGCGAAGGACCCCATAGGCGGCACGGCGAAAGTGGTCACCACGTTCGAGCCGTTGGGCTAAGCGTTCGGCCATAATGGGACCGTTCAGTTCGGGTACTTCGACTTCATTCACTTCAATTTGGGGTGCTTCCAACCCGAAATCCTGTTCTAAGGTTTCGGTTAACGCGCGCACGGTGGTGCCCCGGCGACCAATAACCATACCGGGACGTGCCGCATAGACAACAACCCGCATCCCCAACGGGGTTTTTTGGAGGTCGACACCAGCATAACCTGCACGGCGAAGCTCCTGGCGTAAAAAGTCATTCACTTTGACTTTCAGTAATCCGCGATTGATGAAATGATCTTCTGCTGGCATGTTTACTCCTCCGTTAAGACAATCTCAATATGCACCATCTGTTCATTGAATTTCGTCGATGAGCCCCGAGCCCGTTCAATAAAGCGCTTAATCAGCCGACCCGGATACGCTGAAATGTGCGTAATGCGGAGCCGGTCCAAGTCTAATCCCTTATAATCCGCGTTATTCTCCGCGTTTGCTAACACCCCTAAAATGACCTTCGAGGCCTTCACGGGGTACCGTCCCGAATCCGCTTTATGCAACCCCTTGCGATGCCCGACCTGCTTATCATAGCGTCGATAGGGCACCGCTTGGCGCATAGCAATCACCGCTTCAAGATAGGCTTTCGCTGCTTCCAAGCGGAGGCCACGTAATTCGTTACAAATTTCCCGCGCAGCTTTGGGGGAAATCCGAACCTCGCGTCCGCTCGCCCGAGCCGTCTTGTCGGGATCCAGACCAATGATCGAATAGCCGAAATTGGGCATAGGGTATCCAACCTAGATGGTTACAACACTCACTTTGCAGGTTGCAGCAGCAAGAACGAGAATCACAGGAACCCTCGGCGCTGGTCCGCACTC
>JABXGS010000092.1 GCA_016550425.1 archaeon | reverse complement strand
GTGCTGGTTTCTGCGTGTCGCATGCTCTCCGTGAATGGGTTTGCTTAACCATCGGATTTGACGCCCTTGGACCGTATTCCCTAACATTGGATCCTACCACGATTCGCTACATGGGCACAGATGAACGATCCATTTTACATATCATCCTCCGCGCACAGATATCCCAACGACAAAGAAAAACAAAGGTCCCATATGGTGTGTCCATTTCTGAAGAACCAATAGAAGATATGATTACAACGTTCCTTGAATCAAAAACAAGCCTCTTGATTCCTAATCAGATTGAAACTTGGAAAGATGAGCAAGCCAAGTTATCGAAGATAGCCATGTATTGTCCTCTCTTTGACGACTGGGACTCTTCGAGTTTTCAGGCTGAATCATTGTTGTCATATTCTGGTCAGATACCGCGTGATGTTGCCATCCTCGAGGTTGTTCATGCCTTAGATGCTTTGTAAATCGTGATGCAGAAAGACTGAAAAAGTGGCATCAGTGACGTTGGATTAATGACTCTGGGAAACATGGCAAAAAAGGCGCAAAAGATTCTTCGTAGTTACACCATCGATGATTGGTGTTTGGGTAGACAATTTGCCATGCAAGGATATGGCCTTACAAATAAAGACCGCGGAATCGCTTTGAAAACTGTCCTTTTGATGGTCGCAACAGAAACCTATCAACGAAAACCTAAACGCGGTATTATGCTTCTCAGGCGTCTAGCAGAAAATGGACAATTTCTCCCAGCTAGAGAATTCCTTGCAAAAGAAGGAATTACTGATCTACAAGCAATTCAACCCTGTGATATTTGCGGTGGGGTGATGGATCAAATCCCCAAGGCGGCTAGAGCCGTCCTTCGTGCCCTTCGTGGGTGGGAATTGAGCTCGATACTAATCGGTACTAAGGTTAGCCCAACCATAATCGAAGCCGAAGAGCAATTGCGGAGTGAACTAGAAATTGATACCGGTGAACCAATTAAGGCTGAACTGAATCGAGAAATCGGAAAACTAGTCACAGCAAAACTCAACCTTGATGTAAGCTTCGACGCCCCAGATATTGTGGCCTTAACCCGTATTCCCGAATTTGATGTTGAGCTCGAGGTTCACTCTTTATTTGTCTACGGTCGTTATCAGAAACTGGTACGGGGTATTCCACAGACTCGTTGGCCCTGCCGTGAATGTCGAGGAAAAGGTTGTCCCCGATGTAATGAGACAGGAAAAATGTACGCAGAATCAGTGGAAGAGCTCATTGCTCCTAGTCTACTCCAATTCACGCAAGGAACAGATGTGAAGTTTCATGGAGCAGGTCGAGAAGATATCGACGCTTTGATGTTGGGTCCCGGTCGACCCTTTGTAATTGAAGTGCTTAATCCCAAAAACCGATCTATACCCTTAAAACAGGTTGAGCCGCACATAAACCAATCAGCTGAAGGTAAAGTGAAGGTGGATAAGCTCCGCTTTGCCAATAAAGAAGTTGTTCAGCGGCTGAAAAGTTCAGCCACTTCATCCAAAAAGGTTTATAAGGCGCTTGTTAATGTTGAAGCCCCTATCCCCCAAGATACGCTGAAAGCCCTTCAGGAGCTCCCCTTCCCGCTAGAGGTGAATCAACGAACCCCTCAGCGCGTTAGTCATCGTCGATCCGATAGGATACGGAAAAAACGCGTCGATACATTAGAAATCAGTCCCATTAGCCCAAAAACCTTTGAATTAACCATTCGCTGTCAAGGCGGTCTCTATGTCAAAGAATTTATATCGGGTGATGAGGGACGCACTGTACCAAGTATCGCCGAAATCTTGGGCACACCAGCCGAGTGTACACAGCTGGATGTGATTGATGTCATAATCCAGGAGGATAAACTACCATGGTAAAACGATCTCACGGATACCGTGTGGGTAGCCGTAAAATGATGACAAAGAAAGTTCGCCAACGCGGCATGCCTAGTCTAGGCAAGCTGTTACACACTTACAATGAAGGAGATCTCGTCGACATTATTATTGACCCTGCAATCCATGGTGGTCAACCCCATAAACGATATCATGGTCGTGTTGGAAAAATACAAGGTCGGCGTGGTAAAGCCTATGAGGTAGAAACTACCTTGGGGAAGAAGACCATTCTTCTCGTTGTTCGCCCCGAACATCTCCGACCAAGTGGGAGTCAATCAAAATAGGTGAGGAAGTTTCATGTCAAAGGAAATCATCGAATCACAGCCACTTACTCTAGCCGAGGTAAAAACGATCCTTGCGAAACGTGGCAAGAAAGCCGAGCTTAGTTACATTCAACGTGTAACCTTAGATCATACTGTCAAATTTTCATCCTTATCAGCTCGTACTGCAAAATCGCTAGTGAAAACCCTGGTGAAAAAATACGAAATGGAAGAAACCCTTGCCATCCAACTTGTTGACATCAACCCCACAACTGCCGACGAGCTTGCATCTTTTCTTGCGAGAGCGCCTCGGACATATACTCCTGATGAAGTATCCGATATTCTGGAGCTGATTGTATCGTCGGTGAAGAAGGAGGCAGCAAAGAAAAAGAAATAATACCGTGCGGCAAACGGGAAAAGAGATAAACCTGCGGCACCTTCTTTACATTACTTTTATGAGGGCAGAAAATGACAGCACGTCCACCCACGAAGAAGTTTGAAGAATATGCATATGTTCTAGACCATTTGCCACGTGGGTACCCTGAGGACACCCGACCAATTTTCAAAAAAGATCCCATCGTTCAAGCCGTTGGGGACACTTACTTCACGCTTCTAGAATTGGTCCCAAGAAAGGGAGCAAGATTTAATCCGCAAGAATCCATCTTCATTGGACGTGACCGTAGAGAAAAAATTGATCATGTCAAACGCCGGATAACCTTTGATGTTCTTACGGCTACAGCTCGAAGTGAATTACCCTTTGTGATTGAAAAATTAGTAGAAAAATCAGAGCAGCGCTTTGTAGACTTTTTCAATAATGCTCGACCACTCACAACAAGGATGCATAGCCTTGAATTACTTCCAGGAATTGGAAAGAAACTTATGTGGGACATCCTTGAAGAACGTCGGAAAGCCCCCTTTACTAGTTTTCAGGACATAGCGGAGCGCACACAAATTCGAGCTCCAAAAGAGATTATTATGAAACGAATTCTTATGGAATTAGGTGGAGAAGATAAATACAATCTTTTCACTCGCAAGCCTGTTGCTGAGAAAGAACAAAACCGCGATTAAAGGGAGCTACTAAAATGACCCCGGGGACTCTTCTCACCCGGACCAAGCATTGGCTCAAACTAAATAACATCCGTTTATCTAAACAATTGGGGCAGCATTTTCTCGTAGATGATACTGTACTAATGCATATCATTGAATACTCGCATCTTAGAAAGGATGAACAGGTCCTCGAAATTGGAACTGGAAATGGCATTTTGACCCGCGAGTTAGCAGAACATGTCCAACTTGTAAATACCATAGAGAAAGACATAAAGTTCTACCAAATATTGGCTGACGAATTCGAAGCAAACACACGAATTCAACTCATTCTTGGCGATGCAACAAATATCGAGTGGCCTCCTTGTGACAAACTCATTGCGAACCTTCCATACGCGATTTCATCACCCATTCTGTTCAAACTATTTACTACTAACATTCCTTTGGCTGTTGTAATGCTTCAAAAGGAATTTGGAGACCGATTATCTGCCAAGCCTGGGTTGAAGCAGTATGGACGCCTAACAGTAATGGCGGCGTATTATTCAAAGATAGAGCTCCTAGAGGTAATCCCACCAGATGCCTTCTATCCGCCTCCAACAGTCTCTTCGGCATTGGTTCGCATAACACGAAATGTGGAACCAGCCTTTGAAGTGAAGGAGCTAGCCCTATTTCAACAAGTAGTAACTGCGCTCTTCAACCAACGAAGAAAAAAGATACGAACACCTCTGAAAGCATTCTTGGGTAAAACCAGGTTCCAACAAATAGAGCATAAAATTCCATGGATTGATCAACGAGTTGAAGCACTGACACCGATTCAGATCGCTGAGATTGCGAATTTACTATACGAGGAACAGGTTGTATGAGCCCTTCAGCTGCCTTTTTTGAAGATGTATGGGTCGTAGTGGACGATGGAGTGTATGAACCTGCTGATGACACCTTCTTGTTGTGTGCGAACTTAGAGATCACGTCTGGGGAAAGAATGCTTGAGATTGGAACCGGATGTGGCTTAGTGGCTATTCTTGCGGCTAAGGCAGGAGCTCAGGTTGTAGCAACGGATTTGTCAGAGCGTGCTGTGCAAAACGCAAGGAAGAACGTGGTGCTTCACAAATATGAGTCAGTAGTAGAAATCCGGCAAGGCAATTTGTTCGCACCAATTCGTCCGGATGAAAAATTCTCTCTACTTGTGTTTAATCCACCGTATTTACCAAGTACAAAGGAGGACCCTGGATTTGATCCCGCCTGGTCAGGTGGAACCAAGGGGTATGAAGTAACAGACCAGTTTCTCTCACAGTGCAGCAGTCACCTTCAAGCGAATAGCCGATTACTGTTAGTTCAGTCTTCGCTTTCTAAGCCCGGATATATCCAGAATCGTCTCGAAGAACTCTTTCATTCAGTTGTTGTTAAAGAGACGAAGAACTTTTTTTTCGAGCGTTTGTTATTATTTGAAGCAAAAATTCCTCGCTAGTCACGTTAGTGATAAAATTTTAGAAGTAGTCTCTGCTGATTGAATTGTGTGGAGTTCCATGCCTGTTAACCTGACCGCTGAAGCACAAGCTGCAAAACTTGCTTATGAGGAAGCTACTGGTCTTGAAGAACGTATTGAGAAACTCGAAAAGTTCATCTCACTTATCCCCAAACACAAATCTTCAGAGAAGATGGTCGCTCTTTACAGGCATCGCTTGACCGTGCTACGACAAGAACAAGAAGACCGTCGTGCCCGACGGAAGGTGGCGACTGGAGGACCTAGTTACTCACTAGCGAAAGAAGGTGCAGGTCAAGTTGTCTTAGTTGGAACCACAAGTTCAGGGAAAAGCGCTTTACTAAACCGACTCACTGGTGCAAAAGCCAAGGTAGGAGCATATGAGTTTACTACTCAGCTTCCTGAGCCTGGCATCTTGAAATATGGAGGAGCAGACATCCAGATTATTGAGATGCCTGCTCTCTTCGAAGGAGCTTTGGATAGTAGTATTGGACGTCAGATATTCGGTGGAATCCGAAACGCCGACCTAATCATATTGATGATTGACCTCTCCCAATCTCCAGCCCCACAGGTTGAATTTCTCATCTCGACGTTGGAACAAGCACGGATAAAACTCAATAAAGATCCTCCTCCAATTCGATTTGTAAAAACTGGCAGTGGAGGTACAAATATAATCGGAGTCACTTATTTTCAAGGAGACCCCAATCTTATTCGCCAGCTTTTCCGTCGTCGACGAATTCACAACTTTTCACTTCAATTTCGAGGACCTGCCACTTTAGATGACTTGGTTGAAGTGATTGATAGTCGCACAACCTATGTACCTGCGATTATTGTTGCATCAAAGGGAGATTTAGCAGCAAGCTCAAAGAATTATGAGCGCTTACAAAAGGAATTCAGTGAAGCGTTTCCAATTTTTCCTGTATCAGTTGAAAAGAACATGGGAATCAGAAATCTGGCTAAAGGTATATTTGATGGGCTACAAGTTATTCGCATTTTCACACGGAAAAGCTCAGGAGAAATTGGGGATAAACCCTTAATTTTACCCAAAGGAGCCAACGTCGAAGATCTTGCCAAGCGCCTTCACAGTGATTTTCACAAAAACTTCCGATATGCAATCGTGTATCGTCTAAGTACTGGGCAAATCCGCAAGAAAGTTGGTTTTACTTTCGTCTTAGAAGACCAGGATGTAATTCAAATCTTTACCTAAAAAGTGCTTCAGCGGTTCGTCATCACGTAAGATTAATAAGATGGCGAGATTTGCCTTACTTCCAATCCTCAGGCTGAGGCGAAAAACGATGCCTGTAAGACCCGGAAAATGCTATCGTCAAATCAAACGTCCTCCCTATACCCGTAAAGAAT
>JABXGS010000091.1 GCA_016550425.1 archaeon | reverse complement strand
GGGACTTATTGATTCCTCGATCAGAGAAGCAACATTAGAACTTGGAATTGGACCAATTCCCGTCAAGTATCTTGCAACAGGTGTTGTCCAAATGATTCAACCCCAACCCAAATTCCTCAACAAACTTGACAATCACACGTTAATCGCCGGAACCATGGGGCTTCCTGCCTCTGCAATTTCCAAGCAATACCCCATGCAATACGTTGCCACAGGCACGCCTTTTCTCATTGTTCCCCTCATCTCTCTTGAAGCGGTCCAACACGCTCAACCTGATGGACAGGTCATCCTGAAAACACTTAGTGACGAATCTACTGCGAAAATCGTCATCTTGAGCACCAACACAGTAAATGCTGACTCGGATGTACATGTGCGCATGTTTGCACCTGATGTAGGCGTTTTGGAAGATCCTGCGACAGGAAGTGCAGCGGGACCAATCGGCGCATACATTGATCAATATGGACTAGTCAATAGAGACACCAGAGGAACCGATCTTGTCATCGAACAAGGGTATGAAATCAACCGCCCTAGTAAGCTAGTCGCTAAGGTCGTCGGAGAAAGGGCTCCTGAGAATGTCTTAGTGTCCGGGAAAATCAAACTCAGAGCCGAGGGGACCTTCTACATGGATATTTGATCCTCAATGATTTAGAGTTGAAATAGAGTGTTGGATGCGATTCGTCCGCTCCCTGAATTTGCTGAACTCAGTGAAGAACTCACCGACTATCTCATAGGGCTTTTTGGAAAATCAAGAACACACGCATTAACCGCTGCTTTGAGGAAACCTGGGGCGTTCTTTTTTCTTCGCACTAATACCCTTCGTACGACGAACGAAAAACTGGTTGATCAACTCGAATCAGAGCACATCACGGCGACTATTGTGGACTCAACTTTGAATACCGTTGCTCTACCAATCCGCAAGGCGGGACCTGTACCTCGACATGACAAGATTATCATTGCTGACAAAGCCAGTAGCGAAAACGTAGTTTTAGGCAGTCATTTGTATCGCCCCGGTGTCAAACGCTTCGACCGGTTCTCAAAGGCTGACCCCGTTACAGTAGTGAATCCTAAGGGACATATTGTCGGAAGTGGAATTGCTCAGAAAGACAGCACCACCCTTGCAGAAATCAAGCACGGACTCGTCGTCGAAATTACTGACTCTCATTATCGTCTTCCAAGTATCACAGATTTAGCAGCACACAAAGAGGGACTCTTTTATTCTCAATCGCTTTCAGCAATACTTGTTGCGCCAATTCTTAACCCTCAACCAGGCGAAACCATCATCGACTTTTGTGCTGCCCCGGGAGGAAAAAGTACGCACATTGCGCAATTGGTGAACAACAGCTGTGAGCTCATCGCAGTCGATCGATCAGAGCGACGAATGGACCATCTCCTCTCCCAGGCAAACCGACTCGGTGTCACTTGTATCACACCCTTTGTTGGGCGAGCCAAGGATTTTGTTGCTCAACATCCCCAAACTCAAGCGGATCGCGTTCTTGTCGATCCTCCTTGCACAGCCCTCGGCGTTCGTCCCAAACTCTATGATGAGACCACCCTCGCCCGAATTCAAAGCACAGCATCTTATCAACGCATGATTTTGGAGTCAGCGGTTTCCGCACTCCGTCCTGGTGGAATTCTGGTCTATTCCACTTGTACCTTAACAATTGAAGAAAACGAGCTAAACATCCAACACCTCGTCGACACCCAAGGATTTACCCTTGAACCACAAACTCCGTTCATCGGAACCAATGGGCTAGCTGGGAAAACGGTTGTAAAAGATTTCGTTCAACGAATCTACCCAGACGCTCATGATCTACCCGGCTATTTCATTGCCAAATTACGTAAACCTTTATAGCTGCGGTCAAGGAGACCATCCCTCTTTTCCAATGAGCGGAACAAAGGCTACCGACATTTTTCGCTGCATCGTGGCACTCCCTTCTTTGTTCTTTGAGACAAGAGTTAGTTCCTGCCAGAAATGTTGCTGACCTACCGGAATCAACATTAGTCCTTCTGGGTTGAGCTGCTCGATTAACGGTTGAGGAATATGTGGAGCTGCTGCCGCCACCATAATCCGGTCAAAGGGTGCCTCAGGTGGATATCCCAGTGTTCCATCTCCTTCGATCATGGTTACTCGGTCACTATACCCCGCACGTTCAAGATTTATGTTCGCAAATTCAACGAGCGAAGGTTTTCGCTCAATGGAGAACACGTGCCCTGATGGCGGTTTACCTGTTGGTGAGACAACTTCAGCCACCAATGCAGCATGATACCCTGAACCACCCCCCACCTCTAACACTTTCAAACCTTCTTTTAGATCAAGCAAGTCGAGATAAATTAGGCACATATGAATGGCTGAAATGGTTTGTCCGTCACCAATGGGTAATGGTGTATCTACATAGGCTTCATGGACAAGATGGTCAGGCAGAAACAATTCACGTGGAACCATTCGATAAGCGCGTATCGTCTCCTCTTGTTTAATAGTTCGAGAGGCAATTAAACGCTTTAAAGTGACCTCTTTTTTGTCAAGGTCAGGTTTCACGTTATTTGAGGGCGTAATATCACCCGCTATTTACACTTGGAAGCTAATTAGTTGAAACTATTTGTACTCGCCCTACTAAATATCCCACTATGGCATCCACCAAACAGACGCAATTTACCCTAACTGCTCAAGGACACGTTAACATCCAAGGGACCCATTCTTCCACATTTGAAGTGACAATGGACTCCCAGCTTTCCACTCGGGGCGATTGCATCATCGGCGTTAACGCCTCCCATGGCGCTCAAGATATCAATACTCTTATCGGCGATGCCATACGACGCCCTCATACTCGGATTCTTACCATTCTTTCAGACGGTAAAATCACAGATCAAGTCCACGGGTATGGGTCACCGCAATGCTCCTTGACCTCTCCATCATCGCTAGTCTGGCGAACCAGCGATTTTATTGATGAGAGGACACTTGCTGTTCGCTGCAATAAAGCCGCATATGACCTCAACAGGCAATTGATTAAATCGCTTCAAAACCCTTACACAACGCTTCAAGTGGTTCTTGTTGTGTTAGCCGGAGATAAATGAAGATCCAAAACAATCTGATTTTCATGAGGGGCTGCTGGGCGCACAATCCGTGAATTTAGGACCTGCACTTTCCATCCTTTTTCAGTGAGCCGCTCTAATACATTCCTTTCTAAGTCTTGGAGTGAAACAGACTTGGTGGTTACACCATAGAAATGAATAACTCCACCATTTGGATTCAATGCCTCACTGGCTGCGTCTAAATAGGTAATCGCGTCATTCGGGAGGTTCATAATAATCCGGTCGGCTTTTCCGACAAGTTGGTTGCGTATGATGGTGCGGGTATCTCCAACTAACGGCACAACTTCTCCAGCAAGACGATTGAGACTTAGGCTTTGCTTAAGGCATTGGATGGCATGAGGATTTACATCAATGCCAAATACTTGGACTTTATGCCGTTTGGCTGCAAGAAGTGCAAATGGACCGACACCGGTGAACATGTCCACGATAACTTCATTGGATTGGATTAGCCGTGTCACTCGGTCATGTTCAGTTCCAAGACGTGGACTAAAGTAGGCATGAGTTACATCAATTGCGAGTTTCACGCCATATTCGGTATGGATGGTATTTGGTTGGTTCTTTCCTGCAATCAAGCGAAGTGGGCGAAGACGGTGTATTCCTTCGACACCCCCTTCTTTTGCGTACACTGTTATGACTCGGGAATTGACCACCATTATCGCTTGACCAATCTGTGCTTCGTATGGAGTGAGCAAATCGTTCAGTTCAACAATTGCAATCTCTCCGACAATATCCATGGAGTGAGGAAGCCATTGGTGCAAATCGTCGGGTAGAGTATCCTGTAAGGCCGCACTGAGATCTCCAGGTTTTTTGGTTAAGGGTTCAAGGTCCACTTCCACTTGCTGGAGTTGAACGGTCTTTTGTTCGAGGTTCTTCAATGCGCTAGGTGAGAGTCGACTGCGAAGCGGTAAATATATGTGTGTGCCTTCTTTGGTAATTGGAAAATCTGGGTCAAGGAGCTCCTGCTCAATTAAAAGGACGCGCAGTTGTTCTCCAAGACGTTGATCAACTTTAACACACACTTTTCTCATGGTTGGGGCCTACTCAGTCGTAGTCGGAGACATATTAATATCCACATCACCTGACGGTGACTCACGGAAAATCTTCACCCGCGTTGGGGTAAGGATAATATACCGGTTCCCAAGTTGCCCGATGTCTCCGTCAACACTAATGCACACGGCTCGGAGTTGTTCCACTGCCCGTCGCAACTGTAACTGTGATTCTGTGCCTTGCTGAACCAGTGGCGAAACATCCATGACTACCATGTTCCCTTTCCGAACCTCTTCTGAAATGGGCGTAACGTCCATTAATCCTGTAAGTTCCATAAATCGCACAAACATAGAAGCAGCTTCTAAGCTCGTACTTGGTGTAGATTCTTTGGAATCTGCGGATTTATCCTTATCTTTCTTCTTTTTTCGACCAAATGGGCTCAAACCGAATCATCCTCCGACGATTCTTCAATTCAACGATGATTTGTGAACTGTAAAAATCCTTCGCCTTGTCACTGAGAGAGCTCCTTGGCAAGCGTCCATATCGGGTCGCCGACATAATGAAGCGTTTGGATGGCGCGCCCTTTGTTCACTTCCAAAATCGTACTCGGCGTCATTAGCATTCGGCCAACAGCTAACGGAATAAGATTTTTCTGGTCAATGACAACTGCCAACGCATCAACTTCCAATATTTCATCGAGGCTAAAGATGCCAGGTGCCATGACATCTGCTCCATTCGCAATATGTGGCACCGCGCCCATATCAACAACAACTTGTGGTAATTGCACATTTTTGCTTATCAACGCAGGTAAACCAGGAAACACGATGGTTTTCAACTGAACGAGCCATAATTCACCTTCAACAAAGAACAATTCAGATTTATCATCCAGTACGCTTCGTTCCACCGATACTTTCCCAATAGGCGAATCTCGAAGTGCTCGATGAATGAGATTGGGATGTTCCTCAAACCCTTTCACTAATTCTCGCAGCTCTTTTGTTCGAAGGACAGTGCGATGTTTAATACGCATTGATGAACCCCACTTCTCTAAATGAGTAGCAAACTTTTTTAAGGTCTCTTAGGCATCCCAGTTGCAACTAGCAGGCAGGAGCTTGTACCGTGTCAGAACATCGTCCTATCGATTTACTTGGTCGTTCGCTAAAATCACAGGTCTTAGTGAAACTGAAAGGTGACAGAGAACTCCGTGGTCGCCTCCGCGGATACGATCAACACCTCAACCTCATCCTCGATGATGCCGAGGACCTCACCGAACAACCCCCCCAAGAACTGGGAACCGTCATCCTTCGCGGTGATAACGTCATCCTCCTATCACCCTCAGGAAAACCTCCCAGTAAAAAAACCGAGAAAAAGAGCAAGTGATCAATAATGGGAAAAGGAACACCCGCCTTTGGAAAGAAGAATAAGAAAACGCATATTCGTTGCCGACGCTGTGGACGCCGATCCTATCACATTAGGAAGAAACGATGCGCCGCCTGCGGATATGGAGTCAGTAGTCGCATTCGCAAATACAGCTGGGCACGAAAGGACTATACACGGACACGTCTCGTCTAATCCCCTTTTATGGGCCGGAAAATCAGCGGTAGATCGCCGTCTCTGATCTATATGAATTTATCAGCTTAGTACTATAATGACATATGTGTGTATGCCTCGATATCATCCTTCGATTATTAAAAGTCGACAAAGTTTCGAAGCCCTACTGGAACAATATCCAGAACTTAGAATACTAAAGAGTTTCCAAAACCAGTATGAAGCAGCGTTAAGATATTTTGATAGACAAACGGATAGGGGACAGCCTAGCCTAGTAAAGAAATTAGAGCAGAAAGAGCTTGCGCGTCTTTATAGGGAAGTGCATGGTGGACCTCCAACGGTTCGAATTAAATCCCTGAATGATGTCCTTCGTCTTCTCGAAAAATATCTAGCAGAAAAGGAGAACAATCACTTCATTAAACGGCACATAGATTCTAAGGTCTATTTCGAAGTAAGAGATGACATATCGCATTCACAGAAAGAATTAGTTGAGATTCATTGTATCTCTCAACAAAGAGTCAGCGAATATCTGGCTGGTAAGGAACCTTCGCTCATTTCTCGACTTCGAAAACTGGAGGAACAGTATCTAATCGAAGAGTGGTGTCGAAAAGAGTTAATCGAGGTAGAAAATAATCGAGACTCAAATCAACAATCTTACCCTCAAGATTTCACCGAAGTAATAAGGCTAGAAGATAGTCATTTTGGGTGTGACATCGGTTTCTCGCTAGATAATGTTGTTTCTCTTCTACAAAAAATGCTCAACAAGTTGTATGAGAGGAAAACAAGGATTGGCTATACAACCTTTGAAACTCTAGATACTTCGACACTACATTTATTCACAGAATTTCTTAAGAAGAATCGCGAAAAAATCCTGAGAGATCTAAAAGCACAAACTAATCTAGCGGAGAATAGCTTGCACATCTGTATTTCAGAAAGAAGGTTGTATCTTTGGGCTCCCGATCTAAACCCTATCGATATGCTCAATGCTTGGTTAAATCAGCAGCTCTATTTCAATAGATGTGATTTCGCACGAATAATACTCATGGTAGGGGCAAAATTAGATTTCGCTGGTAGCGACTATGAGAAATTTGTACATTTCAAGAACCTTGTTGTACAATTGATATCAGGGGAAGCGTCGAATCAAATTGGTCGAGTTAATTATAGATCTGATTCAACACGATTGGTAGGAGAAGTTTTCCGTCTTCAGTGTGATATTTTGGGGGTCTCACCCCGGAATTTTGAGCATATGATCGAAAAGGTCGCAGGAAAAAATGGGCATGGTGGGATCTTGCGTCCAAAGCTTCTACATGGAGTAGAATTGGAAATATTACTTACTAGGCTTGGTGCAGTTGTAAACAGCGATTCTTGGCTTGCTGAAGATGGTCGATTACAATACACCGAAGCTGATATTGACAGAATAAAAATTGTTCAGACGCTATTTCGGCATTTTGGAGATATTGACTTTAAGTTGGTATCGAACAAGAGTGACAGTAGTTTCAAAATGTGGATACCTAAACCAATAGGTAACGCATTCATCTTCTGGGGGTTTACTACTGGGGATAAATCAATCCAAAACGAACGATTAGTAGGACCTATCAGGAATGGATCTATTGAATCTAAAATCGCATATCTTGAGGAATTGATTGCCGAAGATGGATCATTTGAACCTCTTGCTGGGTTTAAATGGAGCCGAACTGTTGTACTGAATCCTGGAATACAAGATACAAAATACCATATACAACCAAAACTCTCAGGAGATGAAGAAAAATTCATTTTAAACCACGAAGCTACGAGAGTTGATGAAAGGAGAAAACATATCATTTTGCCAATTTCAAAAATCAAGAACGAAGTTGATTCAGAAATCGCTCAGAAAATTATAGGTAAAATAGAAACAAGTAGAAGTAAACTACTTGATGATGAAGTTACCTTGGCTGAAGAACTGGGTATTAAGATACTTGTATACCCAGAAAATATCTCACTATATGAAAAGACAAAAAGGATTTCTCTAAAATGGGTGGCGAAAACCAAGTCTAAAGTTGATACCATCAAGTGGGCATTATTCGCCCCAATAAATGTCTCACGAAAAAAGAGAAAGGTAGAAATCTGGTTAGCAGAAAGACAAGAGGAAGTTGCTAAAGTTCGAAAAGAACTCCTATTAAGTTGAACCGAAATATTAATTGCCAAAATTCTTATAACCTCAAATTGCAAAAGAAATCGAAATCAAATGGGCCGGTAGATCAGCGGTAGATCGCCGTCTTTATCGGTATAATGCTGTTGTACCGGTGACGAAGGCATGGCGGAGGCCCCGGGTTCAAATCCCGGCCGGTCCACCATT
>JABXGS010000090.1 GCA_016550425.1 archaeon | reverse complement strand
TTGATGATGAGCAACCAGACAATGAAGATGACGATGCCCGCAGCCCACCAGAAGACGGCTAGAAACGTTTGAAAAGCCCATGCAAGAACCGCGGCGACAAGGCTTCCGATCAATGAGGCAATCAATGATTTACCGAAGGTGGCTTCCATGCCAGCAACCATCTTAGCAGCAAGCATGATGATAAAAGCCATGACGAACCATTGAACGATGAAGTTGATGATTGTCCAAATTAAATATTGCATTTTGGTTTTACCCACCCAAAGGGTGATTAGGCGCTCCCTGTTCTACGTTCCTTGCATTTATAGCTTTGGCTTTCAATAAATCACAGAAACACCCAAGAAAGCGCCTTAGATGCCCCAAACTAAAAAAACCGCGTAAATCCGATTCTACTGTGTCATTCCGCGTTAAGTCATAAATAAAGCCGACAAAAATCAGCTTTCCTTAGCCCATTATGTTCGCTCCACAACCCAAACGTAACCATTATAAGGCGCCACGACGCACACATAAGCAGCGAGAAAGGTGGCAGGACAAAAGCCCTGTCTCCAGAGGTTAACCCCGGGAACAAGCATACTTGGCTTCAACGAGGAAAAGCCGCAATGCAAGCCTAGAATTTTAAAAACCTCGATATCCCCGCTGGAAATCTGTAGCCACACCTTTCTCCCAGGCGAGTGTGCTTCCATAAGGGGCGGCGTCGAGGCGCCGGTGCGGGGTCGAGGACGCGGCTAATTCCATTCTGTAGCAGTTAGTCTTGAGAGGATATTTAGAAGTTACCCGGCGAGTGTGCTTCCGTTCTCTTGAGTTTTTATGGATTCGTTTTCTTGCTAATAACCTAGCTTTGATGAATTTCGTGTAATCATCCAGGTGCTTCCTTTTCCCACTCAAAAGTCCATATGATAAACCAATCAACCCAAGGTATTATGATTGTGATAAGTGCGAGAAGAATAGCACCTAGAACAGGCTGATACCACGGAAAGAAAAGGAAAGGACCACCTAGTGCGAATACCCATGTGATAAAGGCAACAGGACTCAATATTACTTGAGGATATATTTGATACCTATTCTCTTTCACATACTCTTTTACTGGCTTCTCATATCTCTCTGCATCCTTTTTTAAATCCGTAAGACCGAAGCGAATGAAGTAGAGTGGAGTGAAAATCAATAGAACCGCGAACACAATCCAATGAATGGTCACTGGGAGGGCAGGAAAGGTCAATAGGATGCCGTTGATTGTTACGAATGCTGCCACAATTTCAGCTGGGATATGTTTGACTATCTTTGATAGATAACCATCTTTTGGTTCCTTATCCTCCGCCTCAGCTACGAGGCCTGTTGGTCCGTCAACTCTTTTCTTAATTGGTCTTTTAATCATTCTAGACATGAAGATTCCCTCTGAGATATTTTGGGTATATATCTTAATGAATATTAATGCCTTTTGCATTTTAGTTATGGAAGTTGTAAATTAAATTAAGACGTTCTTTAAGAACAAGGACCGTCGACGGCAAGGCTTGCTTGTGTCATTACGTCACGTGAGTGATAAACTACAGACATATAGAGACGAATCTTCAAGGTAAAGACCCGCACGTTGAATTTGGTGTGAAAGCGCTGGAGGATCTAAAAGTTAGGTTGTTTGCTGGTTTCCCTTGGAAAAGGTTCTTTTTTGTAATTTTAAACGGGACGTTTTGTCCTTTGCTTCTTTAATCCACCTGTTCACCTGTTTTTGGGTTGGAGTGCGTCCACGGATTTTCTGATCAGACGCCCGTATTTTTTTGCGGAGATCCTTAGCTCCTGCTTTTGCGAGTTGTTTTCGACTCTTAATACCAGTGGCATGTAGGACTCTTGCTTCATCGTCCCCCACGCCTTTTACTCGCATAAGCTCTCCGATACTCAGTAATTTGAGTAGCCGTTGTCTTGGGATCCCGGTTTTTTCCGACAATTTGGTAATCCCTCCGGTCGCTGAACAAGCATCCAGTAGTTCGTGGGTGGTCGTAATTCCCTGTGCATAGAGTTTCTGCTTCTCAGTTCCCATTAGGGCGTCAAACTCAGCAATGAGGTAATTCGAACCTTGGGCCCGCTTTCCTCGACGATTATAAAATTCCTGCATAGAAAGAACCCCATCTTTAAGCAATTCGATATCCATATCCTCTCTGCATAAATCATCAACAGCTCTCATCCGCTCCACCTTCCTACTTGCATCCCCTCCACTTCGAACAACAGTTTCAGCTAGCCCCTGAAAGGTTGAGGTGACTTGCGCAACAAAACCTTCTTCAGTTTCATCCCTGAGAAGAATGAATAGGTCGTTGACTTCCTTAGTAGTGAGTACTGAGTCTCGAATAGTTGGTTCAACTTCCTTCACATCGAAGTCCATTATTTTCTCTCGAAGGCTCGCCAATGAACGTGTAATCGACTCAGTTGCTGCTGAAACTGACTTTTGAATTCGTTTTCTAGTGTCTTCCATTGCTGTTATTGTTTGGATAGCGTGCATTTTTTGCTTCTTCGCTGCCGAGAAATTTCCATCCTTTTTCGCACTCATATACCGATTGTAGGTAATCTTCACCGTTCTTCTATGGTTTTGATAAGCGTCAATATAATCGAAAAATTCCTTAAAGACTCTGGGAGTTAGCTTAAGTTTTGTCGATTCTTGTCGAATTGGCGGCTGGTATGATGATCTATACTCGGAATCGTAGGGTGTTGGACACTCAGTTTCTAAAATCTTCGTCTCAATTTCATAAAGACGTGATGCCCTTTCATGAAGGCCTTCGACAATTAGAATTACACCCTCAATAAGTGCCTCGACGGTTTCAGCCACACCCAAGAGTCCCACTGTGACTTCAGCGGCTGTGAAGGCAAATTCAAGAATTTTCGTACGCTTTGCCCATTCCCAGTTTTGATTTACTAAAGGAACATGGTTACGTTTTGATAATGGGACTTTGATAGCCAACATTAACGAGAGAGTTCTCGGTTCTGTCGGTATTTGTTTATTGCCAATGGATATTAGCGAATACTCCAATTGATAATTAAATTGCTCGGAAATTAGAGAAGGGATAACCTCAACGGCGATTTCTTCTATTTCGTGACCCCAACTCCACTGTAGAAATTCCCATTCTTTGACGATGGCTTCGGAAAGAATCATAAATGGAGTATCTGGAGGTGGAGGTAGAGAATCAGCTGGTGGTATTCGGAGGTGGAGATAGGGAATCACCCAGCGACCGCTTTCTTCCTCCCGGCATTGAAGGGCAATTTCGACTTCTTCGGGGTAATTATTCGTAAAGGTCACTTGGATTTTCGCGGGGTGTTTCCAATCCCCTAGAAAGATGAGCCTTCCGTCCTCCTCCATTGTGGTGTAGTCGCCCTCACCAGAGCCTGGGACAATCAAAACCTCGGCATCCACAGTACAGACACTATAGACAACGAGAGATACGGTAACCCTGCGATTCTCGGTTCTTGGCTCTTCTAGTGGAGTAGCAGTTGTGGGGTCTTCGCTCCACTCCCATTGTCTCAAAGTGGCTTCGAGTTCCAGTTCAATGATTTTTGTGGTCGTTGTGCCTGCATTAAACCCAGAGTGTGGTAAATTGAAGGTGAGCACTCGGTCTAGGGTGTCGTAGTGACCATACCGATCTTTGACTCGTTTTTCGCGAAGAGTGTGGACGGGATTCTGGTCATCACCATGTGATGCGATGATTTGTCCCTCGGCATCTATGGTGTTGATTCGTTTTACAGTAACCGCAAAACTCGGTTCGTCCTGTTTCTTGGTGGATTCACGGTATTTGGTGAAGAAATGAAAGACGACATCCCCGGCAAGCTCATCGATTTCAAGGGTTAGCTGATCCTTATTTTCGGGAAAAGTCGTGATTTCAACTAGAGGTTCCTTTTCTGGCGACGCGATGCAGGCCAGTTCTGCAATACTAAATTCTGAGTCCATTTCTATCCAACTCCAATTGAGAAAAAGGAGAAACTATAGCCTCCTCACTAACGATGCACAAGTTCCCTCCCAAGCTGTTGAATGGATTCCGTCACTTAAATACGCTGGCTTTTGCGTTAGCCGGGATGTGTAAAAGCGTCCGTTTCAATAATAGTCTTTTCTAACTTTTTTTTCTCCGAGAAGGAGAGCAGAGGCAATCGTATTTTTAGTTTCGGAGAATTAGGCAGTTTCGCGTTCCAGAGCTTTTCTTCAAATAGAAATCGAAAGCAAACTAGACTTTCTTTCTGTTGAAGCTAATGTGGACGAATGGTAGTCCATTCTGCTCCGTCATGTGCGGTTCTCTCAGCACCAAAACGACGTGAACTGCAGACGTTGACAACCAGGGGAAGTGTGAGGTGGGGATACTGGGCTAAGCGTGCTGACATCGAAGCCGAGATTCTAATTGAGGAGGTAGGTGATGCGTATGGTGCGGGGTCGAGGACGCGGCTAATCAGTATGAATTCTTAGCGATAGCTGCAGAATAGTTGCCCAGAATATTGACTAGGGTGCGGGGGGGTAACAAGATGCGAACTCTTGTTGTGTCCCTTTTTGGTGAGTCCGCTTTAATACAGAAGAGAGATGCAAAAAGAATGGAGGAACCTCTGGGAAGTTCATTACAAGGAAGATCAAAAACATGTCAGATAGGCTTGACCGATTTTTTAGAATTCAGGATCAGCCTCAACCGGTTAAATCCCTAGTTAGGAAAGCTGTGTTGTTTAATCCTCTTTTCGCTGTATCTTTCATGTTGTCGAGTACCTTCCTTGCGGTACACATTGCGGAGGTTTTAGCAGGTCCTGTTTATTATCTGACTCTCGGTATGGCTTTAGTTGGAAATCTAGCCTTTGTACAGAGCATCGTCCAACTAGTTTTTGACTATCCAACGGGAGGATTGGGTGACTGGATTGGCCAACGATGGATTCTGCTCACAGCCTTTCTCTGCATCGGTGGTGCATTAATTTATACAGCCATTGCTACAACTTTGATTGAGTTTCTTATAATCTATATCGTACAGGGAATCGGTTACGCTCAGCTCTCTGGTGCGTTCGGAGCGTGGTGGGATACTAACTACCGCGCGGTTGCAGATGACCCAGATCGATCAGTTTTCAGCGTTATCATTGGGAAACTGGGGATGATCTACCAAGTTGCGTCCACCCTTTCGCTGATTCCAGGTGCAATGCTTGCAGACCTGATAAGCCGACAAGGCGTGTTCCTTCTCCAGGGCAGCCTAAGCATATTCATCGGCATAGCATGCCTCACCTTACTTCGAGACTACCCTGAGGTGGCTGCCAACCGCCCACGCCGATCCATGCACGAATACTACAATGTCCTCAAGGAGGGGCTAAAATTCAGTGTCTCCAGTCGATTCGTCTTCTTTTTCCTGATCGGAATCGTTATCGCATATAGCACATTTTCCGTTTGGGGAAACCTAATTCTGTTTGCAATCTACTATTCCTTTCTCTACGAACAGAAAGCCGTGGCACTCTTTCGAACCTTTCTCTATATTGTAGGTGTCATTAGTTTAGAACGGGCAGGTGTATGGACAAGGAAGCTGAATCCAGCCCGGTGGATTACCATTTTCGTTTTCCTTCAGTCTGGTGGGGCATTATTCTATTTCGCTTTTGCCGTAATCACCGCTACCTTGCCATCCTTGCTAGTTAATGGTACCGTAGTAACCTTCCCATGGATGTTCTTCCAACTCCCAGCAATCATCGTGTGCCTCACCTTTGTAATCACTGGAATATTTGATGGTGCAGTGAATGTAGTCCAGCAGCGGCTAATCCTGGATTTGATTCCTGATCGAACCCGAAATTCCCTATACAGCCTGTTTCCAACACTTACACTGATTTTCGCGGCACCTCAACTAATATTCTTCAGCAGTCTTCTTCCAGTCGTGGGTCCCTCTCCTATTCTCATCGGCCTTAGCCTTGTCAGCACCAGTGGGTGCATGTTCATTGCCCTTGGAATGCACTATAGACCAAAATCTAAGGAGCCAGAGAAACGGTCCATAAAAGACTCGGCGAAAGAGGTAAAGGAACCTTCGGAGCCCCAAAAAGAAGGAGCTCAAGAAAATTCCATCGAGCTTCCAGATGAAATACCCCCAAAGAGAGCAGAAGAAACTCATGAAGAGGTGTAGAGCTATTCTTAGGTGACGTTTTTGTTTGGTTATGTTGGAGCAGAAAAGTAAACGATTTATAGTGGTCCTAATTTTGCTTGTTAGTATTCAACTAAAGAAGGATATTAAGGCGTTTTCCCGATTTCGTGGTGTTAGGAATGAATCAATCTCGTGATGTGTCTCTACAGAATGCATCGATTGCAGATGCGGAGATCCTGACAAATACATGTAAGAGAGCATTTGAGTCGGACTTGGAGTTTGGTGCACCTGGTCCGGGTGGACCACCCGGATATGACTCGATTGAATGGAATACTAAGGTAATTCAAAATAAGTGGCTGCAGTATCGTAAGATTCTGTTGGGTTCAGAGGTTGTTGGGGGATTCATTGTAGGAAATCGAGGGCCTGGGTATCAAGTCTGTGAGAGAATCTGGATCGATCCAGATTATATGAGAAGTGGGATTGCGACAAAGGCTTTCGAACTTGTCTGGGAGCTATACACGTCTGCAGATTTGTGGGTGTTAGGGACTCCAGAGTGGAATGTTCGAACGAATCCATTCTATAAGACTCTGGGATTTGTCCAGATTGGGACCACCCATGATAATCCCACGTGGACCGGCATCTACTATGAAAAACGGATTTCCGATGAATTTCCACAAGCCATGTCACGGATTGCAGATATCCAGAACGGTCAGCAGAGAGTTCTGGTTGAAGGAATGGTGGAGGAGATCTCAAAGCCTCGCACGGTTTTTTCGAAAAAGACTGGTGAAGAGCTCAAGGTTGCTGAAATAAGGTTTTCAGATGAGACGGGTTCTATCAAACTTGTCATCTGGAATGAGCAGATTAGACAGGTAAAAGAGAACACATCTATTCGAATCGAAGAAGGGTATGTCAAAGAATTCAGAAATGAACTCCAGCTTAGTATCGGGAAATGGGGAATGATCATCACACTACTTTAAACTATTTCAGCAATTGTTACAGGGCTTGACGAGTAAGGAGTTTCACCAACACTCATTTTTGGGCAGCATCGAGACGTCCGTATTGTGCGGAGTCGAAGTAGCAGCTTAGTGGTTCTTTTTCTAGGTTGCTGAGAGAAGAAGCTATTAGCAGGATGCATTACAGCGTAGGTTATGAAGTTTGGGATTAGCATCGCTAATTTCGGAGTTAGTGTTCGACCACAGGATTATGCGGGGTTAGCGCGAGAAGCCGAAGAGGTGGGCTGGGATGGCTTCTTTCTCTGGGATCATGTTCATTTTGGACGAGGGAATTCCAACCTTGATCCGTGGATTGTACTTGCGACCATTGCATGCAATACGGAAAGTATTCGGATAGGCACTCATATCACACCGCTTCCGCGTAGGCGTCCGCAAAAGGTAGCGAGAGAAGCCGTCTCACTCGATTATCTATCTGATGGCCGCATGATTCTCGGAGTTGGGCTTGGAGAACCTTCCAAGACAGAGTTTGCAGTGTTTGGAGAACCGACTGACCTCAAGGTCCGAGCGAAGATGCTTGATGAATCCTTAGAGATTATCACATGTCTTTGGTCGGGTAAGCCTTGTAACTTTGAAGGAGTCTACCGAAAGGCGATGGGAGTGAGGTTTGAGCCACAGCCACTCCAGAAGCCACGGATCCCCATCTGGGTGGGAGGTAGATGGCCTAAAAAGGGTGCATTTAAACGGGCGGCGCGGTTTGATGGGGTTACCCCAATTGGGGTTGGGAATCCATCACGATTTCAAGCCATGATGGAGTATGTGAATAGGCATCGTAAAAATAAGGGAAAATTTGACTGGATCTGTTACAACCCATATCTGTCGAAGCCGAAACGGAATCAGGTCGCATCTGAATACAAAGATATTGGGGCAACGTGGTATCTCGAATCGTGGGGAGCTCTCCCTTTGGACCGTCAGCTCAAGAGACTGGCACGAGGTCCTCCTGACATCTAATGCTTAATCAAATACATAGGAGAAGAATCAAGTATCGAATTGAAAAATGGGGATATTAAGATGGAGCCTTCTGTTGGCGTCTTAGAAGCGTTTGGTGTTTGTGGCAGCCCGATTCCATTGCCGGGTGGTCAAAGAACGACATTTCGTGTGGGGGACATCGTTCTGAAGCCTGCACAAAGTGAGGTTGAGGCGATCTGGGTGATTGAAGTCTTGGATGGAATTGTGGAAGATGCGTTTCGTGTTCCTCATTTCCTGTCTTCAGATACTGGAGAGTTGCTTGTTGATGGGTGGATGGCGTACGAGTTTCTTCCGGGAAAGATGGTGCAAGATCATTGGATTGAAAAGCGCGAGGTACTTGAACGGTTTCATTGGGTCTTGAAAGATGTGCCATTTCCCCCGTTTTTCGCACATCGAGATGACCCTTGGGCACTGGCAGATTTCATGGTTTGGGGAGAAATGCCGATTAGCTGCCATGCACGGTTAAAACCTGCTGTTGAGAAGTTGGTTGGGTTCTTGGAACCGATTGAGGTTACGAACCAGATAATCCAAGGAGATCCGGATAATATACTGTTTGCAGAAAACTTTCCGCCTGCGATAATTGATTTTTGTCCTTATTGGCGACCAGCCAACTTTGCCTTAGCCGTGTTAGTCGTTGATAAGTTAGTTTGGAGTGGAGCAGATGAATCGATTGTGCAGGTTTTTGCCGATATTCCGGAGTTTCCTCAGTTGTTGATAAGAGCGGAGCTGCGTCGTGTGCTTGAGATTGATGGGCATTTTCACCAGTTTGGAAAAGACTGTTTAGATGAAGTAGATGCCCATTTACCTACAATTGGGTTCATTTGTTCATTGGCACAAGGTTAGAAGACTTCAGAAGCAGAGGTTAAATTTTTAATTTCTTATTCTTCTCAGGAATAAGGCATTTCGCTTTGGGAAACTCGGTTTTGAAGTGTTTACAGAAGCCTTTGGGACTTCGAAAGACCCAGTGCATAGGAACAATGGTTGGTAGGGGTCGATCGAATTTCGTTAACTCCTCTATGGCCCGTTTGGGAGATGCTGTAAATCCTCCGAAAATCGGTATAGCAAGAACATCGAGTTTAGCCCTTGCAAACCCACCGAATCGGACAGCATCACCAACGTGTCCGAAGGCAAATTCATCAGTTCGGACGATGACACCAAGATTCATTTTGCCTTTAGTAACGCCATGAGGCTCCTCTATAAATCTTAAGCTCCATGGACCTTGTTGGACAAACTCACCTGATGAGACGACAATGGTTCGGTGGGTCCAATGTTTGAATTTCTTCGCAACTTGAGTGCTGCCCATTAGGAAGGCGACTGGATTTTGTTCCATGAAGACATTCACGCCACCAGTATGATCTGGGTGGTCGTGTGTGCAGTAGACGATATCGCCTTCACGGTCACCCGAGGCTTTGTTCTGTGGATCAATTACGATAGATGAATCTTGAAATTCTAGAAGAAACCCAGAATTGCCGAGAAAAGTGAGGAGTGGTTTTGTTTGCAAAGCGTTTCTCAACTCGTTTTACAGAGGTTGGTGCTTTTAACAGGCTTAAAGACTAAAAGCGTAACTTCTCTGTCAGAAATGGTGGGAATAACTTTATTCTGAAGTTGGGTGCCCATTGGGAAATACGAAAATGAAGCTCGTTCCAACTGGACATCAAAAGCGTATTGAACAGCCCTTCGATTTTAAGAATCGAAGCCAATCTTCAAACTCTGGAGCAAGTTTGTGGATTGAGTTTTTTTCGAGACGCAGCACTTTGAGAGATATGAGCTTAGTGATGCTTGGAGGGAGCCTAGAGAGTTTGTTTGAATGGACAGAAAGAACTTCAAGTGCACTAAGGCGACCGATTTCCTCTGGCAGGGCCTTGAGTTTGTTATTGTGAAGAATCAACCTTCGAAGGTTAGTCAGTTTACAAAAGGTTTCGGGGATGGATGTAAGTTGGTTTGTCGAAGCAATGAAATCCCATAAGTTAGTAAGCTGTCCAATGCTATCTGGGATAGACTCTAACTGAACGTTGAGAAGACCTAATCTTTCAAGAGATTGAAGACTCCCAATATTTTGGGGAAGGGCTGGAATGAAATTTCGAGAGAGATCAAAACGACGAAGCTGGTGGAGATTTCCAATACGTTCAGGAAGGTAGGTGATGTGGTTATTGAAGATGTCAAGATTCTTTAGGTTTGAGAGATTTCCGATGACGGATGGAAGATTAAGGAGTCTATTATCTCGAAGGTAGAGATGTTCAAGATGGGTAAGCGCTTGAATCGAATCGGGCAGATTAGTTAATCTCTTTTTATGTAGACTTAAACCAACGACATGTTTATTCTGATATGCAAATCCAGTTTTGTAAAAAGCGATTCCGCCCGAAGGAATTGGCTGGGAAAGTAGTTCTTCAATTTCCTGTAGAACCGCAACCTCGCTGCTATAGAGTTGGATACCGCGATAAAATGAAGTAATCTTTTTGCTTGACATCGTCGAATTACTCTTCTTGGGAAGGTTTTGGCCTTCGGATTCGCGGGAAGAATCGTCCGGTTCGGTTCATATAAGTTTGATATTGAGCTCCGAACTCATTGAGGAGCATTTGTTCTTCACGTTTCGAGATGGGATAAAGTGAGAAGCAGACTACGAGTCCGAAGATGGTTACGAAAAGATTAGCAGCAAGGAGCACAGTAGCCAAGGTAAAGAGAATGAATGTTGTATACATTGGATGACGGATCCGAGAATAGGGACCACTAGTCATGAGCTTGTGTTGAGTTTGGATTTCTAATTCAGCGGAGTAGAAACGATCAAGAGTTCGGTGAGTCCAAACTAGCAACGGAATTACGCTGAAGCCTAGAATTACACCCGCCCACCGAAGAAGGTAGGGGAAGGGTAAGGGAAACCAAGGTATCCAAGGTGGAATGAGCAAAAAGAGAGCATATGCGACAAACATTCCCACAATACCAATGGAGATTGTGACGTGAGCCCAGGTTCGAGGAGGACGTTTAGCGGGTGTATCACTGAATGCCTTTTGCGTCTTTGCCGTTTTACGTCGGTAATAGATACGAAACCCCCCAAAAAGGAGGTATAGGACGACAAAGAGAAGACGAAAGAGGAGTTCTTCGAACAATCCAACCACCGCCCTATGGTGAATCGAAGTCGTATTTGTATGCAATGATAGCGGGCATTTCATTGGGTTAGCCGGTAACATAAAGGTAAAAACGCGTGAATCTGGAATCCTGTGCAGTTGGTGATTGTTGTGGAACGCAACTCCCGACTTGAAGATCGGCTCGAAGTTGCAATGGGCTTTTTGGCGTTTGTCGGGGTTGGGATAGCAATGGGTATACCCTTCATTCTCATTTTCTCGAGTATACTGCTTCATATCCCATATCTTGAGGTCATGGTTTTGATTTGTCAAGTGGGAGGTTGCATCATGACAGGTATTGCTTTGGGGTATTTCATTTGCCGCAAAGAAATGTGATTGCGACTCACTATTTCTAAAAAAGGAGGGAATGCAGATCAACAAGTGATTTGACGCTGCTAGGCGGCTTCTTCTGGGATGACGGCTCCGGCGATTATCACTAGTAAACCTGGAATCACTCCTGTGAAGATGAGGGCAAGAACACCTGTTAAGATGAGTTTTTGTTTATATTCGGTGGGAGCGTCACGCCATCGAAGCCAGGAAATACCAAAGAGGAGCGCAAGGATTCCAAAGACTATCAGCGGAACACCAGGGATGAACACCCAGATCCAATCGAGGGGGTCACTGATGCCACCAAGGAGAAATCCTATGGCGGTGCCTATGCTGCTTCCAGCGCCTCCGATGAGGAGAAAGATAGCAATGATGATTTGGAATATTGCTCCAATGAGAATGAGAGTTGTTGCTGTTGTTTCGTCTGACATCAGAAGGAAATCCTCCGAATCATGTAAGAGTGGAGAGCCTTTGTTGCCTAAGTTTGCCTAATTAAGCCTTTGCGATATTTGAGGTTCTCTTGAGCCAGAAACTAGAATGCATAAAGGCGTTGTCCATTTTCCCAATACAAATCCCTAAGTACGCGGTCCGGCAGATTAAGACCATTAATGAAGGTTCCTCCGCTTGCTTCAGTATCAGCATCTGGGAAAGGGAGAGGCGTATTTCTTTCAGTTGTTTCCCAAAGTATTCGCTGGGCAATATACCGTGCTTTGTAAGGAGACAAACCTGCGCGTTTGCCCCAGGATCTGTTTGCATTTAATGTTGAATCGGTTCCGAAGAGGATGCGTTTGGAAAACCGGATAAGAAAATTCCGAGCTGCATAAGGATCTTTGCTCAGTTCACGAGCCATCCAGCGAGAAGATGCCGTATCAACAACAATATTATCAAAG
>JABXGS010000089.1 GCA_016550425.1 archaeon | reverse complement strand
GATGTCCTCATCCTCGCAGGGCCTCCAACATATCTGTCGCCCGACCGAGTTTCACCTCAATTACTTTCTAAAGCTGCAGACAATTTAGGATACCTAGCAGATCACATTCCCATGACGATTATTGATCACCACTTATTACGAGATGCAAATTGGTCTAAGTGGCTCGAACCGATACAAAGCCGTGCCGGTAACCAGGGGCACCAGATTCTGACAGTCGCCGAGGTCTTAGGCGAACCGTGTAATCAACTTGAAGCGAATCGCGCAGCCCTTTATCAGACTAACCCTCCGAGTTCCTCCTATGAGACTTGGGTAAAACAAATCAACAAATCTCGAACTCGAATACAACCTCCACTGGAAGTTTCACTCGATTAAAAGATGGTCTTCACCGTTGGTGTCGGCTGATAGAAAGGACCATGCACTGGCATCAGTACTTCTTGAAATGCCTCGGCATATTCACAGCCTGCTTGGAGACCACGAAGACGAGCTTTTTGGAGATTAAAAGACAGATAGTATTCCTCCGTCTTTTCCAATTGGCTCGGATATTTCGAGATAGCTTGAGTTTTTTCTTCAATTACCTCCGAAATATCCACCATCAACGTTGGCGCAGCAAGCAGGGTATTAATTTCCATGCTAAAGAGTCGCTGAGGGCGCCAAGCTTTTTTCTGATATTGTGTCGAATGACCTGCCCATTCTGCGGCTCGTTGGAACGCCTGATAAACCACGCGATGATCAGGATGATAATCTTCGGCCCCGTGCGAGATGAGTACCTCCGGCTGAACCTCTTGAATGATCGGGATGAGGGCATCTGTTACCTCCGAAACAGTCAGATGCAAATCCTTCCCATTTAGCGCAATAACTTTCGCTCCCAGAACTTCGCAAGCCGATTTTAACTCTCGATGCCGGGACGGCGTACCCGTCAGGCAACAGACGGTCACCTCAGCACCCTGAGTGGCTTCCAAAGTAATGGTTCCACCACACCCAAAGGTTTCATCATCAGGGTGCGCGCTAATAACTAAAAGCCGTTTCCGTGATGATTTTGGCATACTAGAGTATGCCTTCATTTCTAACCAAAAGGTTTGCTGACGCTACCCTTTCACACTGTTTTCCCTACATCATAACACATATGGGCAAGGAAGGTAGCATGCCAAGAGACAGAAAATGCGAATAGGTATCACAATTTATCCAGGCGTTGGAGGTTCAGGGCTTCTCGGTACTCGACTTGGTGTTGAACTCGCAAAACGTGGTCATGAAGTTCGGTTCATCACCTATGAAGTCCCTTTTGAACTACAAGAAGGTCGATATGAGAATGTCAAAGTTGATCTCGTGGATGTCTTAGAATATCCACTTTTTCGCTATCCACCTTATACAGTGGCCCTTGCTTCACGGATGGCTCAAGTGGTCCGGAAACATCATCTAGATCTTTTACATGTGCATTATGCAATTCCTCATGCGGTGTCAGCCTTTCTTGCTCAGCAATTGACTGGGGTTCCATACGTTGTTACATTGCATGGAAGTGATGTGCATACCCTGGGAGCTGATCCCGCCTACCAACCAACCACACGATTTGCCGTTGAAGCGGCGAATGCTGTTACGTGTGTTACTAAGCATATATGTGAAACAGCTGAACAAACTCTTGGGGTCCGCTGCTCCATTGAACCAATCACTAACTTCACGGATCCAGACCTATTTGCACCGAATACCTGTGAATACGAGTTGGAAAACGAGAAACGACACCTAATCCATGTGTCGAATTTCCGTCCAGTAAAACGAGTCTGTGACTTGGTTACAGCATTTGCGCAAATTGCTGATGAAGTTCCAGATGTTGACCTTCTCCTTATTGGTGATGGTCCAACGCGCCCAGAGGTTGATCGGCTTATTAGAAAGTACGAGCTTAATAACCGGATTCGGTGTCCTGGGTTCAAACGCGATGTCCACCAATATCTTCGATGTGCATGTGCGTTTGCATTGAGCTCTGAATTGGAAGGGGCTCCTCTTTCACTACTTGAGGCCATGAGTTGTGGTCTTCCTGTTGTTGCTACAGCAGTTGGTGGAATTCCAGAAATTGTCAAAGACGGAAAAAATGGACTGCTAGCACCTTTTGGGGATATTGATATTCTTGCCGAGAAGCTCTATGTAATTCTCACAGACTCAACACTGGCAGCAGACCTTGGTCAGGCAGCCCGACAAACAATCCTTGATAATCATACAGTTGACAAAATTCTACCGCAGTATGAAGCTATTTATGAATATGCAATTCAGGGCTAGCTGGTGTTTCCTAGTCCGTTTTCCCGTATCTTTCCCATGAAACTAGTTCACTTAATGGATAGCGTGTGCTTTCTCGTTTCTGATCAGAGTAGCCAATTGAAACGGTGCATATAACCGTGAGTCCATGTGGAACCTCTAGAAGCTCTTTTATCTCGTTCTCGAAAGGCGTTCCTCGAACTCCCATCCAACATGATCGCAAGCCTAACCAGTATGCTGTAAGAAGTATATTTTGAACAGCCTGATGGGGATCACACAGATAATACTTCGGATGTGCTTCGGGGTTTCCCAGCACTACGATGACAACAGGTGCTTCTTCCATGAATCGACCGTGCGAATGAATTTGCCCCAGACGTTTACGATTTGCGTTATCTTGGACAACGATGAAGTGCCAGGGTTGCTTGTTAGATGCTGATGGTGCCCATTGAGCAGCTTCAAGGATAGTGTCGATTTTTTCTTTTTCGACTTCGTGAGAATGATATTGTCGAATGCTACGTCGACCTTTCAATACATCAAGAAATTCCATGATGATTCGTTGAAACTTGAGGAGCAGGCCAATAAAAATAGTCTTACCATGTCCTACTGCTGCATCCCCTGGTTGACCAAATAAAATGTGGCTGATGACGGAGTATATTTTTGATAATGCGCGAGAAGCCGGCTGAAGTGATGGTTTGGGTGTATTGATATGGCGGCATCAAGCCAAAGATAGCTTACTTCCTGTCCAAGACGTTCGACGGAATAGCGACCAAACATTTGAGATAGATAGGTTTGTAGTATTTGGCGACGGCGTGTAAGGCGTCCTATCTTCGCTTGGTTTTCCTTCGTTAGTGTCAAATCCGTGATTTCACGTTGGTGGTTGATGGATTCGTTTCGTTCTTTTTCCAGTTGAGATTCCGCTTCAATCAACCGTTCGATGGTATCAGTGATATGTTCTTGACTGGCAGCGAAAAGTGATTGCACAACTCCAGTATTTTCCTCAGCATATCCTGTATTAATCGCTGCTTCAAAGCATAGCAGTTCCTCGTGATTCAAAGGCATTAACTTTTCACGTGCAAGTTTTTGAGCGAGACTTTTCGACCAGGGGTTTTCATAGTATATTCGGGTATAGCGATAGAAAATTGGAGCTACACTGTTAGTTGCCTGAAGGGCTGGTATTACTTGGGCATGATAGCTGGTTTCCCCTGCTCCTCCAACATGAAGAATGACTGGTGTGTAACTTTGCACAAGAAATGCACGTGTATCGACGCGGGGGGAAAGATAGGTCTTCCAGTCAGCTAGGTCCGGAGCTGTTGTTTTTACCTCAATGGTGTGTGTGATCTTACATTTGGGACACTGGGCAGAGATGGTGATGTGTGGCTCTGATGGGTTTGAGGTAATTGTGGGGTCCAAGCGGGTTCGATTACACTCGGTGGTTGGGCATTCAAGATGGAATGGCACATAATTCTCAGCTCTTTTTCCAATGCCTGGTTCGTATCCGAGTTGTTCGAGTTTTTCCGCGCTAGTATTCAAAGCTTTAATGAGATTTTGTCGATTTGTATCTCTGAGTAGATATTCAAATGCAGGCAACATGAGTTCGCGAATCGCTGGGTAGGAGAAGCTCTGGAAGAGTACACCACTATCCTGAGTGATATTGGTAATTTGATGCCAAAGTCTGATTGTCCATTCGGCAATACTATTTGCTCTGTTATAGGTTGTTTCAAGAAGTGTGCGTAAAATTTTCAGGCGTTGTTCATAATCTTCTATATTTTGTTTAGCGGACCCAATTACTAATTCATGATATGTTGCTGTGATTTTATCAACCACGTTTTTTAGCCATTTTTTGGGAGGCAGAGGAAGCACGTGCATAGGAGACATCCTGAATTCGCGGGAGATAGGTAAGGAAAAGGTTAATCCCCGTGGTCCAGGACTGGGAAGGTGAATGACGGTCAATTCTTTCTGCTCATGGTCGTGATCACCAACAAACATGAGGGGGGTTGTTTGTTGTATTAATGCGATTTTGGTTATTGCTGCGATTTTGTTTATCACGAAGCCGGGTCCACCTAACAGGGCGGGTTGATGTCCTGCTTCAATTACTGCGCCTTGTTGTTGGAGATTAGCAAGGTTCTCTTTCACCTGTGGTGAGAACATGTCGAATTTTTTATGGATTGCTTCGAGGCTTTTAATGAGGTCATGAAAGCGTTCTTGAGTGAAAACTGGTTGTGTTTTGTGGTATGCGTCTATCAATGATGTGCTTAGATTGATTGCTTCTTTGATGTTCTTTGGAATTGGTCCCCAGAATTGTAGGGCGGCTTCATTGTCATCGAATATGTATTCAGTGTAAAGTGTACTGGGTGCGAGTCGTGGAGTCATGTTTTAGCTCCTCCTGTGGCTGTTTTCGAATAGCTACTCCCACAAGAAATGTCAAAAAGCCCAGAGTGATAATAAGAACAATTAGTGTTGCTACATTCGTCAACAAGTATTCGGCATCAATAATTGGAACTGAACCAAGTGAGGTCCATTCTTCAATTTCTATACGATGAACCTGATACGTAAACAAGCTCGCCTGTTCTGTTCGTCGTTTAGCGATATAGTCGCTGGTAATAATTTGCCAGAGGCTCGCAAATGGTAGGCTTGAAGCGAAAAGCGAATTCGTATATGCTTCCTCAGGATCTGATCCCGGCTCTAATGCAAACAAATCAAAAGGTAACCAGCCCCAGGGTGGAACAAATACCATAGCCCAACCATGTCCCACAGAGTTTTGGTAATCAACATAACGGTAGGCGTTTTCACTTATAGAACCCCAGAGGAATCCGCTCGTTCGGGCACCATCTTGAAACCAATGGCCCGTTGTTAAGTAACATGGGATATTAAAAATTCGGAGGAGCACAATTAGAAGATTGGATTGGTCATCACAATCTCCAATTTGGCTCATAATGGTTTCTTCAGGATATTGGGGCTCTGTTACACCACCTGAACGAATAATGGTGTTTTGAATCCACTGAATACTGGCAAATAATAGGCTTAGAACATTATCTTGTTGGTCTTCCGCTAGTCCATCACGTATAAGCTCTGCAATTTCAGTAAGATTGCTATTCCACCTTTTCCATAATGTCGTTGCCTGAGTATATCTGAGTAACTCATCGACATCCATTAGGTTTTCAATCTCATCGACCCGACCTGAACGGAGTTCGCTAATGGGTGGAAGGGCGGGACGGCGATTCGCAACGGTGAATAACCATTCTTCATCCCATCTCAGAACCTCTTCGGGTTGTAACCCTGAAGACAAATTAAGTGTTAAGCGAGGATTTCCATCGATGTCAACACCCATCCCTGTAATCACTATCGGGGTGTCATTCAGGGTCATTTCAAAGGAAAGCAGCTCACAGGTCTGCCAGCTCGTGTTACCGATGTAATTCCAATATGGTGTTATTGGCATTGATTCATTTCCGGTGACCTCAATAGATCCAGCGAAGTTAATTCTCCAGTAGTGAACATAATTAAAAGCCGAAACGCGGGGAGGCAATGTCGCTCCAATCAAAAGTAGTAAGAGGACGACGAGAATAATTCCTAGGCGACTCTTCCGCATTCCGACCAGCCTTGCCCCAACTCTACTAGCATGAAACAACTGATATAAGCTCTCTCCTTTTACTGACTCATCAATACTATTGTATCAGAGCTGGGTGCGTCTTTCTAAATAACTGTTCTAAGAATATTTTAGGAATGTCAATGCGTAATACCAGCTCTTTTTAACAAGAAATGGAAAGGGTAAAGATACACTTGATGCTTTGAGGGAAGCTACTCTCGGATTCGCTGGAATAGCCTTCATTAGGCTAACTCTTGGAGAGTAATATGTAGCTTGCCTTAGAGTGTTATGGACTGGGCGAGGATATCGATATGAAGTTAGGCGAGGTTGCCAGACACGTTATTGCCTTTTTACAGGAACATCCCGATCAAGAATACACTGCTAATACACTTCTTATGCACTTAGGCTTGCCACTCCAAGAAAAACGACGACTCTATGATGTAATCGAAGTGCTATGTTGTGCAGGATTAGTGGATATTCGCAAGGAAGCTCGTAAACGATATTTCAATTGGAAACCCCTGCCGATGACAATAACAGCTGAAGAGGCGGATTTAGACATAACTCCTGATCCTCTATTTCAAGAAGCGGGAACAATCCTTCATCTTTTGCTTCACCTAGGGCCTGGGGCATTCCAGGAACTAAGCAATGATTCCGCAGTTAAAATGCTGGAAAGAGATGTTAAACGAACGGTATGGGGAGCTAATGCTGTTAGTGTGGTAAGAGTCTCACTCCAAAATAGGCGAGGTCAGATTTTAAAAGAGACCTTAACTGGAGAAACTCACGCCGCGGCATATTAGATGCTTAACCTTTTCAATAGAATCGCTGCTGGCGACATGTATATGGTGGCTTCGGGTCGCTAGGTTGTTCCCCTTATTTTGCCAAATCTTTCTTAACGGCTTCATAGAAACTAACTTCGTCTTCGCCTCGGCGTTTTACAGTAATCTTAGGTTCGACACCTTCTATTTTGCGTTGGACTAGAATTACACCGCTTTTAGGAATTCGATTAACAAGCTGTTTTCGCAAGTAAAGAGCAATCGCTAAATCTTCTATCCGATGAGCTATTGTTGGCTTAGTTTTTTTCAATTCCTTGAGGTATGCAACCGCATCTGGTAAAAAGAGAACATCGATTATCTGTTCCCGCTCCTTTTCTCGTTCTTCAACTTCATCCTTGATAGCTGCACGACGCTCTTGCTCTTTAATCAACGCTTGCATCTTGCGTTCTCGGATACGTTTGAGCTCATCGGCATCTTTAGACATATCAGCCACCTAATGGCGAAAAGAGAGGCACCAGTCCACTACTTTTATAGGTTTCGGGTTTTCTGACTACTCTCTAATTAATACGCTGCTTCAGGAACTCCGGACATCTATGAATCGAATTCTTCCACAGCAATTCACGCTACTCACCCTACTGTTCTTTTTTCTTCTGCTTTTTCCCCTACTACAAATAACCTGCACTCCTTATCCGGATCAAATATTTAGTAACTATCATGGTGGTTCTCCTGTGCAACAACAATTGGAGTTTAATGGCACACAAGCGTTCGCCTACCTCGAAGACCAATGTGCCTTTGGACCCCGCCCTCCCGGATCCAGCAACCTGACAGAATGTGGCAATTATATCATTCAAACACTTGAGGATAAGAATTGGGTAGTTGAAACACAAACCTGGACCCATCAGAACACTCAGCTTCGTAATATACTCGCGGGGGCTTCTAATCCACACTATGTGCTATTAGCCCATTATGATACTCGCCCAGTAGCAGATAGTGACCCGGATCCACTGAATCGATCACATCCCATTTTAGGAGCCAACGATGGAGCAAGTGGCGTTGCAGTGTTGATGGAGCTAGCAGATGTATTACCTGAGGAAGCGAAAGCTGTAACAATGCTGCTCTTTGTGGATGCAGAAGACTCAGGGAATTATGACGGTTGGGACTGGATTGTTGGATCCACCTACTTTGTGAATAACCTAACTCTTTCTCAAAAATCCACTATCAGAGCGGTCATTCTCTTGGATATGATTGGTGATAATAGCCTTCAACTTCCACGGGAAAGATCCTCTACTCCCGATTTAGTAGATGCAATTTGGCAAACAGCTGCTGACCTTAACTATGAAGATGTTTTTTTGGATACCCCTGGTCCATATGTAATTGACGATCACCGTCCCTTCCTAGACGCAGGCATTCCTGCTGTGGATATTATTGATTTTACCTATCCCTTTTGGCATACACTTGAAGATACTCCGGATAAATGCTCATCTGCTTCTCTTGAAATTGTAGGGCGGGTTGTTGAAGCGTTCATGGAAACGCAATTACAACTTCCAACCTACTTCACACCGACTGGGTATCCATTGGCCCCTGGTCAACTTATTCTACTGGGGCTGATTCCATTAATCATTGGTGTTCTCATTATTTGGATTGTCTATAAGTTAAAATTTCAAAAAGAAACTGATTAATTCCTATCTTATATCTAGACAAAGAATTTCTGGGGTCAAACCAAACACTTTAAAGTTCGTGGCGAGGTATCGGTTCTCCTCACCATGTTATAGGAGGCGCTCCTAATCCCTTCTATAATACGTCACTGGACAACTGGTGAAACCAGCATACAAACACACTAGAGATGGAGGAAACTCCCAAAATGTCTAAAGAAACAGAATCTGCTGAGACTCCAAAACCTGAAGAAGCTAAAGCGGAAGAGCCGAAGGCTGAAGAACCAAAAGCCAAGGCTCCGAAGAAAAAAGAACCTAAACCCAAAGCTGAAGCTAAGGCAGAAGCTAAGGCAGAAGCTAAAGCGGAAGCCCCCAAGTCACGACGCGACGAAAGCGTCGTCTTTGTTGGCAGTAAACCGTTAATGAGCTATATCACTGCCTGTGTTACGCAACTCAACCGAAACCCCGATGAACTCGTGATCAAGGCCCGGGGACGAGCCATCAGCCGCGCCGTAGACGTTGCTGAGGTGCTACGAAACCGATTCATGCCTGATCTCGTTGTGAACAATATCGACATCTCGACAGAGCAGGTCAAAACCGCCGAAGGCAACGTCGCGAACGTCTCAGCAATGGAGATTACATTGGTTCGCGGAACAAAATAATACCGCATACTACCTCTGAACCACGGACCAATCCAGCAATCATAGATTGCTAGGTACGCCATTCCGGCAGGTGAGAACGCCCTGCTAGTCTATAGCATTAGCGTTCACACTCCCTTCTTTTTGCCGGTCTAGGAAAGAGGATATGCTTTTCACTCAAATCTTAACTATAATGTGCCACACATCGGCTTATTATTGGAGGAAATTAAATGGAACACCGTACGGGTACGTTGGTTTCCACTGCTGTCCAACTCCTCTCCGTTGGAGATGCAAATGTCGAGTTGGTCTTTTCCTCTTTGGAAAAGTTACCACGCTTTGGACAGGAAATTGTTGTCCCGAACCTCAATCTACGGGCAGCAGGATCTGCGGCCAATTTTGCGATTTGTGGGGCTAGCCTCGGAGTGAAAACAGGATTTGCTGGTCGATTAGCCGTCGATTCCTTTGGTGAAATTGTGCTGAAGGCTTTTCGCGATGCGAATGTGGATACAAGATGTTTACAGCTGGTTGAAGACTCCTCGACTGGCGTAACCGTCGCGATAATTCGGAAAGATGGCGAGCGTGCTTTCATCACCTATCAAGGCACCATTGCGGAATTACAATTTAATGTCTTGAGTAAATGCTTGACCACTGATAGCCCCCCACGCTGGGTACATATTGCTGGATATAACCTGCTTGATTCTCTACAAGGTAAACCTACTATTAAATTACTAAAAACAGCCCAATCGCGGGGAGCAACAACTTCTTTAGATACAGGCTGGGATCCCACAGGTTGGTCTGACGAGACTACCCAGCAAGTAATGGATTTACTTGAGCATGTTGATATTTTCTTTCCCAATATCGACGAGTT
Organism: archaeon; assembly: GCA_016550425.1. Next base: position 52,477 of record JABXGS010000089.1, on the reverse strand, counting down.
GAAAGCCCTGACAGGAAAACGTAGTCCTCGAAAAGGAGCGGAAGTCCTTCTCGAAGCTGGAGCACCAACCCTCGTTGTGAAATTAGGTGCAAAAGGTTGTTTATTGGCGTCCAAACGTGAGCAGGCCCTGGTTCCTGGGTTTAATGTTGAAGTTGTCGACACCACGGCCGCAGGTGATGCCTTCGATGCCGGATTTGCTGCAAGCATGCTTTCGGGGGCAACCATGGGACGAGCCGCCGTCTTTGCTAATGCAGTAGCTGCCCTTCGTGTAATGCGCCGTCCCAATCAATCACTATTTCCGAATCTTCAAGAAACCTCAGCATTTCTTATGCGCCATCGTCCGTTAGAGGCGTGAAAACACACAATTGCCACCAACATAGGTTGCTAGTACTTCGACGTTGTTTAGTTCCTCAGGTTTCATTTCAAGGGGATTTTGGGATAGAACAATGAAATCCGCTAGTTTCCCAGGAGTCAAAGAGCCTTTGTCTTTTTCATCAAAACTGGCGTAGGCAGCATCAATCGTATACAAACGGATGGCCTCTTCGATAGTAATTCGTATCGAGTCATACGGATGCGTTGTCGCAGAATAGATGCCATAGAGGGGATCCATGGGCATACAATCTGATCCAAACGCAACCTTAATTCCCGCATCAAGGATGCGACGAAAATTGTTCAGCTGCTTTGCCCGATGGGGTCCCAGACGTGAATCATACATACCATTCGGCAACCCCCAACGATGGACAAAATTGGGTTGTTGCAGTAAAAGCATGTCCAACTTTTTTACTCGCTTTATCAGGGGAGGGGTGAGATACTCAGCGTGGATAATGTTGTGACGCAGCTTGTGAACCAGCTTGGATTTACTGGTTTTTTCATGCACTCGAAGTACCATGTCAATCGCTCGATCCCCAATTGCATGAGTACTAACCTGTAAACCCAAGTGATTGGCCGTCTGAATCAAAAAGTCATAGTCCTCTTCGGCAAATAACATTAGCCCATCGCTTTCGGGTTTATCATTATAAGGTTTGGAAATGGCTGCAGTTTGTGCTCCAAACGAGCCATCAGTAAATACTTTCACTCCGCCCAATCGGAAATGGTCATCACCAAATCCTGAGGGGGCCCCAAGCGCCGCTAATAGATCAATTAGCTTTGCTTCCAAATTGGCATAAACCCGTACTGTCAGTTCCTTTTCTTGCCGGAGTTTGATGTATGTGGCAACAAAGGGAAGCTGTTCACGATACAAATTCTCGTGCAAGGAGGTTATGCCCACACTGTTCGCATAGCGGCATCCTTCCACGATTACCTTGGATAAATCCTCCTCATTAGTTTGAAATTTGCGAGTGTCAACAGGAATATCCCGAAGGATACCAGTCAATTCACCGGTCTTTGGATTAAGATCTACGCCTTCCTGATTCGGATCAAAATCCAATTGATCTAAGACCAACGAGTTTACGCTAATCAGATGACCACACACACGAATCAAAATGACTGGATTATTCGGACTAATGGGGTCAAGGTCTTCTTTGGTCAGATACCGGGGATTTTTCCAATGACTTTCATCCCAGTTATACCCCAAGATTAGTTCGTCCCTGGCTAATTCACCAGCTCGTTGTTTGACCAGTTGAAGGGCTTCTTCAATCGAGGTTGTGTTTCCCAAATCAAGGTGAATAATTTTTCTCCCCAAACCTACCAAATGTGCGTGAGTGTCAATGAAACCAGGCAGAATTGTCCTGCCCTCCATATCCACGGTCTTGATTGCCTGCCTAAGATATATTTCGATATCTGCCCCTCCTCCTATGGCTAGGATTCGTCCATTGCTAATCACCATCGCTTCAGCTTTGGGTAACTGTGAATCCATGGTTCTGATGTCTGCGTTGATTACCGCAAGATCAATCTGGGACAACATAGTCGGTGAATCTCCAAACGCTACGTCAAGACTAGGTTGTTCTTCCAATTATCTATGTTTGTCATTTTTGAAATCATTCGTGTTTTTCTCGCAATTAGACTAAATACAACATCCGCACATTCACACGAACCATTAGTGGTGGTTCGTTCAAATGGGAAAACACACCAGACGAAATGCGGCAATAGCTATAGTAATCATCGTAATAGCCGGAGTTAGCATATACTTTGGGTTAGCTTATCCGTTTCCAGTTCAATCCACCGCCATCAGCCTCACTGGAATTATTACCCAAGAAACTATTCCCGTGACAATTTCCTGGCCCAATACCCAAATGCAGGTGTCTATTCAACTTACGTCGGTATCTGCAATATGGGGATATGAAATCCGTGACGCTGCAGATAATCCCATAGACTTTGATCTGAGTATTAGCATTTCCAACACTACGGTCACAACCACTTGGCTAGATGCAACTGGCTCGTGTACTATCATTATCACCTGTATCGGAAACCTAGAAGGCACTGTTACAGTGTTCGCCCGCGGATGGCCATTTTTCAACCCATAAATACTACTAAGTATAAACATCCTGAGTCAAAGCCAGAATTCATTGCGTTCACAGTTCTCGTAAGAATGAATCCAAGACCATATTGAATGTTGAATATTGCTCAAGCATGCAATTGTGTCCCGCTCCTGAAATTACTTGAATTTGTGTTTTTGGTAATAGATTTTCCATCTGTTCCATAGTCCTTGATTCCACAGCTGTGTCATATTCGCCAGCCAGAATAAGCGTTGGAATCTGAATTTCAGGGAGTCGGGCTGTTACATCGAATCGTTTGACATCTTGTAGTATCTGTAAGATGACATAGGTGGGGGTTCTTAGGGATTCAGTATTTACCCAGCGGACAAGGTCGGGGTTAACATCAGGTGCAAATAATTCTTTTTCTGTGAATCGTGCAGCTCTTTTTCTTGATAGGCGGATAAGAAGGCGTAGAAAACTGAATTGAATGCTGCGCTTTCGGGATGCCACGGGCTTAGGACTTGTTCCCACTAAGACAAGGGCTCGCGGTTTGCTTGGCTTCTCCAATGTGTATTGAAGGGCAATCATCCCACCTAAAGAATGCCCAACCAAGACAGGATTCGAAATCTGGTGGTCAGCAAGAAGCGTTACCAGATCTTGGACGTGGTCATCAACTCGATAGCTTTTCTGGGGTTTGGATGAATCGGCGTGTCCCCGTAAATCATAGGCAATAACTTGGTACTTCTGTGCAAAAAAGGGGATTTGATGTCTCCAAAAACGGTGTGAAGCGGCCCAGCCATGAATAAAAATGAGAGGGAGTCCTTGTCCTTTCTTTACATAATACAATTCAACTGGTTCTTGCTTCTTTGATTTTGGACTTGTCACGTTGGTCTAACACCAACCACAATAGGCAATTTGAGACCATTTCACTCTTCTGTCCAAAGAGTTTTTTCTTCCAACGTCTACCTCTTATCACGCTGGTGACTCCTTGTGGAAGCGACTGATGTCTGGATTGTGATAATCCATGGCGAAGCGGAAGGCCAAGACGTGCGAGTCGCTCTTGATTTTCAGAATGCTGAATCTTTGCTCAGTCCTCGCAACTTCATCGTTGGGGACGCTTTCATTAACCAGTTATTTGAGCTTATTCAGGATCGGGAAAATTGGGTGATCAAAACTGTCATTGAGGAAGTGAGATCTCCACAGGAAAAGGCACTTCCAGCTAATACGCCCTTATTTGCGATTCTAACGAAAAGTTATCCCCGTGCACTTTCAGCAGGCGCATTATTCGTCACGGAGGAAGTGGTCATACTACATGAAGACTTGCCTGAATTCCCAGAAGGAACTACGGATTCAATTTTTGGATCTTCAAAACGGTTTGTACTCACAGGGCTCTCACCAGTCGGCTTTTCAGCTGCCTGTGCTGAAGACCCTAAACTTTTCACACGATTTATCTCTCGCTTACTCAAACGCCCGGAAGCCTTTCAAGAAGTGTCCTTGCTCCTTCCACGAATCAATAAAGAGACGTAGAACATAACAGTAGCTTGTGTCTAGTCTTTCTCTGCCCGTATTACGAGGAAGAAGGGAATTCGTCGTTCACGCTCAAAGAATGGTGCATTGGTTATGGGGCGTGGTTCTTCAAATGCGGTTAAACGAAACCCAATCCGTAGAAGTGTTTTGATGTAGGTTGCGATGGTTCGGTGAAAAAAGCTAAACTCTTCGGGAAATCCTTCGCCTGATCGGGTTTTCCATCGAAACCGATACTCTTTCTCTGCAAAGTATTGATCCATCACAAAGAACTTACCTTTCCGGCGTCTAGACTGGCTTTCCTTTTTACCCAATTCCCAATGTCCTGGTCCATACATATTGAATGCTGGATGAACGATTGAAAACACTACAAACCCTTTGGGGCGAAGTAACCGATGGAATTCATGTAAACTTTTTTCTAGGCAATCAAGATTGAGGAGAACCAGATTAGATAAAATAATGTCGAACTCTTCGTCGTGAAGGGTTTCTAGCGAGCAGAGGTCGCCAATCAGGAAGGTAATGGGTAAATCTTTCGAGGTCCTTTCTCCTATTTCAATAAGCTCTGGTGAAAAATCTACAGCAGTTACCTCTGCGCCTTTTTGTGCATAATATCGGGAAAGGTAACCTTCTCCACAACCTGCATCTAAGATGCGACGACCTTCGACATTTCCCATTAGTTGTTCAATACAGGGATTAAGTATCTGCTGATGATGGGGTGTACCTTTCCCATTGATTAGTTGAGTGAATGCTTCGGCATTGGACTGCCATTGTTTGCGAAATGGGTTGAACATAGCTAATTGTTGTAGTGAAGGAGCTATTAGATTGTGACGACGACTACCTCATTCATGTTTTCTCAGTCATCTCGTCAAAGGAAGACACCAGTCGTCCCGTATACCGATTAATAGCAAGTGTCAATATCTGCATTACAAATGTTACGATTATTACGCCGAGAGCAACGAATACGATTAATATTCCTATTTCGTAGAACAGGATTCCTGATAATCCCATTGAAGTTAGCCAGGCGCTGCCCCAGGGATGTAGAAGATATTTCCATAGTAGATAATAGCCATAGATGCCAGCAACGAGCACGAAAATGGTTGAAATCGCAAAAAGCGTAAGAACAGTTTTGGTCGCTGAATCATCTGCATCAATATGTCCTACACCTTCTCCAACAATGAAACGCCTAATTCTACGGTGAAAACGGAGAAAAACTCCCAGGAGCCAAACGAAGAGTAGAAAAGTGAATCCACCTCCTAATAGCAGGACAAAAATAAAGATGTCTTCGTTTGCCACAAGAATTCCCCAGATGCCTGAAAGCATCAACAAGAATACAACTCCCGCTCCCACAAGAATCAAAAATGAGATTAATTGGAAAGCAAAAGTCACTGAGGCTATTCCACTAAAGACCAGATCCCAGTTAATTGAACGTTTTTCCTCATTTTTTGTCGACATGAATACCACGTCGTTGAATTGTTATTCTACACTAACCGTGATAAGGTCGGAAAAGATTTGCCTTTCTTTATTTGAAATGAGTTAATACAGCTTTTTTGCGTATTCTACTTGAGAATAAGCCAATATTAAGGTGAATTCGTTTCTGAAGCAGTATTTTAGGAAATTCTGGTCTTATTCTGTTGCTTCTCTTTTACTATAGGAGGTCTCTTTTTTCAATTACATGAATTGCTGTTCAAGGTCTTCAACAATTTGATGGTACCTTCCATGGACCTCTTTACCACCAAGAATTTCGTCGAAACGGTCAAAATCGGCTTTCATTTTATCTTTCTCTTCTTGGCTAAGCACGTTCACTATAGAAGGAAATACATCATCTTCTTCCATTTTGAAATGTGGTTTCATGATTTTGAGATACTCGTCAACCGACTTGAGAATTTTATCACGCGCTTCAGGTGCACCTCGATGATACTCTCGAATGGCTTTGTGCATCTCATTGGCCAGATCTAAAGCCTCAATATGCTCTTCGATGAGCACAGCGATATTTCGGTCGACTTCTTTCGGTAAATCAGTATCATGTTCACGCAAAGTATCAAAGAGGATGTCTTCCTCTTTCGAGTGATGAATAACATCAGCATAACCACGAATGAACTCGACCAACTTCCAAAAAACGGGCGCTGGAATTTCTTCTTTATCCTTTAGCTTATCACGGACCTTCTCAATAATTGCAAATACTCTATCAACCAATTTGTGTTCATCAAGGAGAATATCAATAGGGTACATCGAATGTAACCTCCACATCCAGAGTTTACCCCCCCTTGTTAATAACATCTTCAAAAAACTTACCTCTCTGCAACCTTTTTAGACTAAAACCCCACATCGGACGATTTACGCGCATTCAATAACAAGGCAATAGGTGATTTACCGTGGCAGTCTCCCCCGAACTATTTCTTGCAGGTGTGTTTATGGGGATTCTGGGTGCGGCACTGTTCGGCTTTTCGAATGTTGTGTACAAATCGCAAAGTATGGAAATCCAACCTATTGCCATTAATGCCTACAAAATGTGGATTGCCCTACCTGTGATTGCCATTGTAGTACTTCTTTTTCTTTTTCCCACCGGACTCAACGTTTCTCTGGTCTCTATTCCCTTTTTAGCTACCTCAATTATCTTGGGTGCTGGCATTGGAGACCTCCTCTACCTAACAAGCCAATCCCGCATTGGCGTTTCCCGTGCTTTTCCCATAGCAATGACGTTTCCTGTCATCACGTATTTAATCTCAATAGTGATTATACAGGAGCCATTTCTTCTACATCGTCTTCTAGGAGTCATCTTGGCCATACTTGGAATCAGCATCATCACCCACGAACAAGCACGACAAGAAATAGAGGACGTACCGCCATATAATAAGCAAACACGGGTTGGCTGGGATAAACTCGGAATTATACTTGCCATAGGCGCCGCTTTTAGCTGGGCTTCCGCAACCGTGATTCTCCAAATTGGATTAATTGGTAGTGATCCCATCGATGCGAACCTTATCCGAATCTCAATCGGATCGCTATTCCTTCTACCAATCTTCCTTTTCGCTCGGAAACGGGGTATGCCCATGCCCACACGACGTGCAACCAAACTCGTATTAGTCGCTGGGTTTTTCGGAATGGGTATTGGTTCAGTCTTATATGTCAACGCTGTCTTTTTCACCGGAGCAACCGTCACATCCGTAATTGCTGCAACAGCACCTCTCTTCGCACTTCCCTTCACTGTGATTTATCTAAAAGAAAAAGTCACACCATTAATTTTACTTGGAACAATCCTTACAATTAGTGGTGTGTGGCTAGCGGTGTTATTATTTTAAAAGAAGATATCTGCGAACCAGTCCAATCAAATTCCACTGGTCCGCAAATAGTTGAAGTTAATGATGCTTAATTTATTTGAAGAATTTCTTTGCTGCTTTAATGTCGTCCATGATTGCTTCGAGATCTTCTTCATGTTCCACTTCATCATCAAGGATTTTATAGACGATGTGGGTGGTTAACGGATCTTTGCCTTTGATTTTATCAAGGATTTTGGTGTAGGTCTCAATGGCACACTGTTCGCCTTTGATATTTTGTTCTAGTAGGGTGACAACGAAAGGATCAGTAGGGGCTTCGTATCCACAATTGGTTTTTGATAACCATTCGGATGGTGTAAGAATTGGAGTTCCACCCAGTTGGATGATTCGTTCGACGAGCATACCAGCGTGTTCAAGTTCTTCGTTAGCGTGCTCCTTGAGTTCACTCGCAACTAAATCACGCATAGGTCCAACTGCTAATTTTGCCCCGTTCCAATATTGAACATAAGCTAACCATTCATCTGCTAACGCTTTGTTTAGTAATTCAACAAGTTCTTTGAGATCATATTGGACGATTTCTCGACCTTTAGTTCCCATAATTATACCTCCCATTAATGATTCACGGGATTTCAGTGCTGCTCATTTAGTTGGAACTACTTATAATGCCTACTATCTTCCTATTCGCCTCATTGGTCGAGCACAACAACGAAGTTCGCCGCCACCTGCAGAAGTGACTTCAATTTCGTTCCCACATACATCACATCGATATCTCTCGCCTACAGCTTGAACTTGAGCCATTCAATTTCAGCCTTCCAATTGTGAAAACCAATATTAGTTTTCATAAACTTCCTAAAATTTGTATCGCGTAAGATATCTAGCTCGCGAATTTTTTAAAGAAAAAAGAAAGCAGAAGGAAGGACTCTGCCACCTTCTGCGGAGTAAGGGTTTTCCCTTAGAATGGTATTCTACAAATTCTATGTGCCGCGTTGACCAAGTTTGTTATCGAGCATAAATAATGCTCCTTTTGAATCTCCAATCTCCTTCAACATTTCAGCAATATTTTGTGTTTGTTCCTCTTCTTCAACTTGCTCTTCGTAGAACCAGTTGAGCATGGGGACAGCGGACTTATCTCCCATTTTTTCAGCAATTTTGCCGATTTCGAAAATGCGCTTGGTAACGATTTGTTCGTGTTCATAGGCATTTTCCCATGCAGCCAAGGGCGAGTCCCATTCAGTAGCAGGACCCTTTATCTCAGTCAGAATTACGCGGCCTCCTCGATCGGAGATGTGCTTCCAAAATCGCATAGCGTGTTCGTATTCTTCAACAGCTTGGTGTTTCATCCAGTGGGACATGCCACTGAGGTTGACTGATTCGAAATAGGTAGCCATCGAAAGATAGATGTAAGCAGAATAGAGTTCGAAATTAATTTGATCATTGATTGCTTCTTGAAGTTCTTTACTGATTTCCATTTATCATCACTTCGCAATTAGTATAGTGTTGAATGCGTCGTAATACCTGTTTATATTTGTACTGAACTTGTTAACATAGTTAAGAAACTGGGTTGTGATTTTTCGCCAGTTCAATACTCTTTTAACCAGACATGGGCTTTACACTGTTGAGTAAAATGAAGGCACTAATCATCGTAGATATGCTCAACGATTTCGTCACGGGATCGCTCAAATGCGATCGTGCCCAACGGATTATCCCCCATATCCGGGATCTTATCGAAGCTTTTCATAAACACAAGCTACTGATAATCTATGCTAATGATAGTCACTTTGACACCGACTTTGAAATGGGACGATGGGGCGCACATGCCATCGAAGGCACAGAAGGCGCAGAAGTCATCCCTGAACTTACTCCTGTCAATGATGCTATTACTATAGGAAAGCATGTATACAGCAGCTTCTTTGAAACGCCCTTGGACTCTATTTTGCGTAGTCGGAAGGTCGATACGGTGGTACTCACCGGTCTGCACACGCATCTTTGTGTTCGTCACACGGCTGCCGATGCATTCTTCCGTGGATATAAGATTCTGATACCAGAAGATGGTGTGGACTCATTTACCCTTGAGGATCATGAATCCGGACTGGCTTATTTGAAAGAGTATTACGGTGCAACTATTACTGATACCGATTCAATCATCAAAGAAGTCAAAAAGAGCTGAGGCGCTTTTCTATTAGCTTCTCAGTACATTGCTTAATCATAAATCAGTAACTTACACTTCTTCTGAATAGCTTCAAGCTGAGGACGATGAGCTTCATCAAGGGTTTTTTGAAGTAGCCAAAGTTCCTGAAATATCTGGCGCACTGGCTGTGCATCTAGTAAGTCCAGATCGTGGCTTGTTTCTAACACATAGACAAGATCGATGAAAGCTTGTGCTGGACTCTTTGGGAGTGGTGTGGTTAGGATTTGTTCAATCCTCGCCTTTTCTTCTTCAGCCAGTAATTGTTGTTCCTTTTCGAAAAATGCATTCAGGTTCACTAAATCCGTTTGGGAGAGAGACCATCCACTCCCTCCAAGATTTTCTTCCATGTGATTGATTTTTGTTGAACCGGTCAAAGCACAGATGATGTTGGGTTGGGCTAAGACCCACGCGATCGCCACTTGAATTGATGTCTTGCCATACTTCTTTCCGAGTTGAGAAAATTTATCAGCGATTACTAGTGCCGATTGGAAGCGTGGGCCTTGGAAGAGCGGGTCCATGTTACGGATATCATCTGGCTCAAATACCGTTTCAGGCCCATATTTACCAGATAAAACTCCTCTGCCAGTCGTGCTAAAAGCAATTCCTGCTGTTTGAACTGGATCACAAAAGGGTAGTAGATTTTCACGGGATTTGCGAGACACAGCACTCAATTCCATCAAAATTGAGAACGGTGTACCAATTTCGCAATATTGACGAACCCGATCTTTGGGGAGGTGTCCCACTCCATAGTACCGAATTTTACCTTGGTCAACTAATGAATCGAGTACTGCGACTGTCTCTTTAACTGGCGTCTTTGGGTCATCGAAGTGAACCTGGTATAAATCGATGTAATCAGTTTTGAGGTGTTGAAGACTCAATTGGCACGCTTCCTCTATGTATTCTTTTGAGAGATTGGGTTTAATGCCCTCTCGGATGCCGACTTTCGTTGCTAGAAGGACATCATCGCGGAATGGTTTGACAGTTTCTCCCAGAATCTCTTCTGCATTACCATAGCCCTCGGCTGTATCAAAAAAATTCACACCCAGTTCGTAGGCACGACGAAGCATCTTTTGAAATTGTTTAGAATCTACGGTACCATAAGCGCCGCTTAACGCATAGCAGCCAACTCCAATTTCTGATATCTTGAGATTTCGGTGGCTGCGATAGTTCATGCATATTCATGAAAAGAGGTTAATGAAAACACTTTCGAGTTTTAGCTAGTTAACGCGGTGGTATTACTCACTTCTTCCAATAGCGGACTAAGTTTCACCGGGAAAATTGGCGCTTCGCTCAGAAGACGATATTGTTTAGGTAATTTTGCGATCTGGTCTTTACAATATTGCTGACTTTCCTCAAGCGATGGAAACGTGTAGGTAACCTTCCCTTTTTGGATAATTGGAACCAGTATTGGCTTGGAATCCGGAATCTCTTCATCCCATCGTGCAATTGTGTCTCGGTGAAACATTCCTGCCTCATTAAACTGGCGATAGATCTGTTTCCGATAAGGTAACAATACTTTGTGTGCACTGAGCTTGGTTTTAGGAATTGGATGCCCATCTTTTCCAATTCGCTCAACGAGCTTATACACACCCTGAAGTGCTGATGGTCCTCCTTCTCGTGTAATAGGATTGTAATTAGCACCAGTAACGAGTCGAGTACCTACTCCAAATCCGTCAATTGGCGCATCAGCGCGAATTAGTTCTTCGATACGGTACTCATCAAGATCGCTGCTCACAAAGATTTTCGTATCGTGTAAGCCCGCTTCATCTAACAATTTTCTGGATTCAATGCTTAGGTTTGCCAAGTCACCGCTGTCAAGGCGAATCCCATTGAGACGATAACCTTGTTCATGTAATTCCTTCCCAACCATAATAGCATTCTTTACTCCTTCCAAGGAATCATAGGTATCAACCAACAAGATAGTATTATGAGGAAATGATGCTGAATACTCTCGAAATGCTTGTAATTCGTTTGGGCGATTTTGAATAAAGGCGTGAGGCATTGTCCCAATATATGGGATGTTCCAGATTTTTCCAGCTAATACTAACGATGTTCCCGTTGCTCCTGCAAGATATGCTGCTCGAGCAGCTAATAATGCTGCATCTCGGCCATGAGCACGACGAGCTCCAAAATCGACGACAGTGCGTTCTCCTGCTACATCAACCATGCGAGCTGTTTTCGTTGCGACCAGTGTCTGAAAGTTCATTATGTTCAGGAGATAGGTCTCGAGCAATTGGACTTCCATGGTGGGACCAGTCACATTGATTAGAGGTTCATTGGGAAAAACAACCGTTCCTTCAGGTACTGCGTGAATCTCTCCACTGAATTTAAAGTTCATGAGAAAATCTAGGAAACCATTTCGAAAGTCAGGTCCTGAAGTTGCTTCCAACCATCCAAGGTCCTTTTCCTCGAAGTGCAAGTTTATTACAAAGGCGATAACCTGCTCTAAACCCACTGCCACTAAATAGCTCCCAAATGGCACAGACCGAATAAAATATTCCTGCGTAACTATTGCATCATTTTCCTGATCAAAATCAGTCTTGCTGCTTGTAAGCTCATAATAGTCTAAGAAGAGGGCAAGTTCGTTCGAGGAAATGAGTCCCAGTTTCGGTAGTGACATGCGATTAACCTCTAATTTCTTTCTTAAAGCAGGAATGTACTACTATAAGGTTTTAGGCACATGTTTTCAAATAGGTGTGCTAAGACAATGAGATTTCATCGGCTGGGGTGAATTAACACCATGGAATTGAAGATATTAGAGCAGATTCGTAAGGCTGGCGTCGTAGACGAACACCAGCTTGCCAAAAATCTAGACCTGAAATTAGAAGAATTAAATACACTTCTGCAACCCCTGATTAATGCGGGCTACCTTACACGAATCACTAAAAATGGTCGAGATTGTCTTCAGTGCTCGTCTCGTTTTGCTTGTCCCAGTAGTCGAATCCACTTGATGGGTCCTGATGCCACCTTCTTTGCTTATCGGCTAACCCCTGAGGGTATGCGATATCGGCGTCAACTTCTCTCAGAAAAAGGTCAGTAAAACTTTGTAACTTCCTGGTTATCAATGGCACTTAGCGAATAGGAAGGCTTATCACAACGCATTCGTCCTTATTGTGCTTGGGAGGCTGCTTTCGTGTCTTCACGACTTCAAATTGGCCAATCGGCTCCACCAATCAAATTGTATGATACAGAGTTGAAACTCCGCACTCTTAAAGAATTCAAAGGGCAAATCGTTGTACTGGCTTTCTTTCCTGGAGCATTTACCAGCGTATGTACCAAAGAGTTGTGCCACTTCAGAGATTCTCTAGCAAATTTTGAATCTGTTAATGCGCAAATCCTTGCAATTAGTGTGAATGATCCCTTTACCAACAAAGCCTTTGCTGAACAAAACCGGCTTTTCTTTCCCATTCTCAGCGATTATAATCGGGTGGTTATTCGCGCTTATGATGTGGTCCAAGAGGGGTTGGGCACACTCAACGATTATACTGCTGCAAAACGTGCAGTCTTTATTATTAGCGCTGAAGGCTTCATTCGCTGGAAATGGGTTACTGATAATCCTGCGATTGAACCGCCCTACGGTGAAATACAACATGCGGTTGATGATATTGGTCGGGTTCAATCAACCAGCTAGGCTCCCAATCAACCTATTAGCGCTTCTTATTCCCCTTTAGCCCAATGGTGATATTCTCCACTGGGATATCTTTCTTTGATTGATTAATGGCGAGTTCAACAATTCGTCCGAGCCCCGAACAGCACGGAACTTCCATTTTCAGCATCGTTATGCTCTTAATCGAATTATTCCGGAAAATCTCAGTGAGTTTATCCACATATGCTTGGGCGTTATCAAATTTCGGGCAACCATAAACTAGTACCCTTCCCGATAGGAACTCCTGCTGAAATTTTGGATATGCAAAAGGCACACAATCAGCCACAACCAATAAATCGGCGTTTTGGAAAAAGGGTGCCTTGACCGAAACCAGACGTAATGCTATCGGCCATTGCCGTTGTCCAATAGGGACTACTTCCCCCTGAAGTTGAGTAGGAGTCTCGGAAGTTGATGCATCGACTTTGACATCGCAGGTTACACAATTTGGTGCTTCACCGCTAGCTAAATACTCTTCCACCGCTTCTTCATCAAAAGCGGGGGCTTCCCGGTGTATAATCCTTAGTGCCCCTTCAGGGCAATGGCCTAGACAGGCCCCAAGTCCATCACATAAGTCATCACGGACTAGTCTGGCTTTTCCGTCGATAATCTTTAGAGCGCCTTCTGCGCAATTGGGAATACATTCGCCACAACCAGTGCATTTCTCCTCGTCAATTTCGATGATCTCACGGATAGGCATGTTAACAGTGTTAACTCATGTAGCTTTTAACCGCTTGCATCTTACTAGCCACTCCCAGTGTTTATTGAAACGAATTAAAAAAAGGAGAAAGGATCCGCCCACCCTCATTGGGCGAGCGGATACCGCGTTAGGAGGTAGCTAGTTAGCGGGTTAAACTTTCTTACGTCGACGGACGAGGAAAACTGCAACCAGACAGGTGACTACACCAATCAAAACAGCTTCCCATGGGAATCCAGGGATTCCTGGCGATGCTGCCTGTCCAATGTTAGAGTAAGCTGTATACACTGGGTCATGTTCAACCCGATATCCACCAAACTTGGGGAAGGTAATTGCGTACCAAAAGGCTTTGTTATTGAATGCTGAATCGGCGTGTTCATAGAGGTCGAGGGGGCCATCATATAGAGCTTGTAGTGTGGAGCTAGCAACGGCGTATGACCAAATGGCGAGAAAGTCTGCTGAGAATGGAAATTGCCATCCAACTAGGAACATATCTGTTAGTAGTGGTGTCATGATCCAACTGTACGCTGGATTGTCAGAGCTAATCACTGCGTTGCCATCAGATTCATTCAGAAGATCGTAGGTGCCACGAACACCAACTGCAAAGGCACGATGACGTCCTAAAGGATCGGTAGTAATATTGGCGTATCGCCAATCAGCGGCAGGAGCTGGAGTTGTTGATCCGGTTTGTGTGTAATATTGTGAACCCCAAACACTCACAAAGTGAGCTGCACCCACTGTAATATTTTCAAATGCATCATGAACTTCCTGTATGGGTACTGCTTGTCCAAAGGCGTATAATGCCTCGACTTGTCCAATGGTATAGAAGGTTTCAGCCGTAATTTCCCCTGAGGTGCTGTTCACTGTGACCACGTATTCAAATGTGAGTTCACTGACTTGAACCTCGAAGAAAGGAATTAAAAGAGTTGCAATGAATCCTCCAAGGCTTCCTCGGTCGACAATGCGCGCGTAGAGGTTTTCGTAGGTAACACCAAAGCGGTATTCACCAGGAGTGCTGGTATCCATTGTGATAGCTGAAACTTCGGGTGTTGCTGAGGTTCGGTTTCCACCATCCCATCCATAGGGAATGATGAACCACATGTCTTCATCAGGATCTCGGACGTTGTTTGTGTGGTGATCCCCTGCACCGGTATCGTTGAAAGCGAACATGAAGGCAAACACGGCACCTGTAAAGATCTCGACACCATTAGGAGTCGTGAAGTGCATTCCAAAGAGCTGGTAGGGGAATGTGGAATGGGTATCGTTTTCGGCGAGGTAGACATCACCAAGCGCCAATAGGGCTGCTTCGAATGCGCCAGTGCCGTCGTAGTTAACGTGGTGCATAATGAGCTCCACGTGGTTTCCTGTCTCATCGTCGGTTATGTTGACTTCTTTTGTCCATCCACCCACCTCGGCGAAAGTATGGTCAAATAGTAACGCTTCGCTGCCAGGAACATAGGTTTCAGGTGGAAGGGCTTGAGTCGTCATTGGGGCAAAGACAACCGCTAATGCAAGCATCAGAGCCATTATTGGGAGTATTTTCGATTTTTTCATCAATTTAAAGCACACCTTAACCGTTATCGGCAAGTGTTTGCTCGTTAGTTTTCCCTCTCAAATGATGAATTTAAAGAAGTTGATAAGAATAGTTTTCTATCTAGAAAACTGCGGTTAACTAAGCTTTTTTCGAAAAAAGTTCAACTAGGACAAGCATTAGTTAGTTTCGAACCACCCAGCTCCGTGTGTAATGACCGAAGAAGCGAAGAAAACCGGCTTTTCGTGTCTTAATCAATCCCATAAGAATGTCAAAGGGTAAGATGAGAACCTTAGTTAACGCCCGTACTGCTGCTGGATGTTGGGCCATCCGGGCACCGCTGACATCCACAAGTCGAATGCCGAGAATCATCTTCCCGAGGCTCTGTCCACGGTAACCTTCCAAGAGGGTAAAATACATCCATAAAATTGCCAAGATGAAAGCTCGAATCAGCACGACCGTCAGATCCGGGTAAATGAGAAACATGTCAAAAATTCGAATGAGGAACAGAGGGACTGGAACTCCTCCCGACCACCAAGCTGGAACCAACAGGAACGCTGACGAAAAATCTGCAGCAATGAACAGCAAAGATAGAATCAAGAGGACATCGATTAGAAATGCCACTATTCTGCGACCCACAAACAACCCAGGGGTTTCAGGTTTTGTGACTTCAGTCCCACTAAGCCGTCCTTCCAACATTTTCCATGTGCGATAAAGTTTCAATCCGTCATTCGAAATCTGATATTGACCATCGACTTGGGCTAGAAAGGGTTCCAGTTTTTGTAAATGGAAATTCAGTTTTCCACTCGATATGTTGACTCGGGCGAGAATTTGTGAATAGGAAATACCCGGGCTGTCGTAAATGGTTTCAAGGATTTGGCGGCGTAATTGATGTCCTATCGCCGTTAGGAACTCGTCCAAATCCGTCATCGATTGCATTCATCCCCAGCATATCATCTCAGAGGTGTTGTCCACATTGTGCTCTCCGGGTCCTTGGAGTAGCCGCCTTCTTTATTCACTGAGGAAATTGCGCCTTTATACATATCGTCCAAATCTCATGGTTCTGTTTTCACACTATGATTTCTACGTCCATTTGATCGCACAACGCGTAAAACTACAACAATAAGCGCAATCAGTGCCACTGTTCCGATAATGATTAGTCCAATCGGGCTTGCTACCTGACCAATATTTGAAAAGGCTGTATACACTGGGTCATGTTCAACTCGGTAACCATTCGATTCAGGAAAGGTTATGCCATACCAAAATGCCGCAGTATTGAACACATTCTCGGCATGATTATACACATCCAAGGGGCCTTCAAAGATACGTTGAAGATACGAACTCATGGCATAAGCAAAAACACTGAAGATATTCGCTGAAATTGGTAATTGCCAGAGGAGAAGAATTAGATCAATTGGTTGAGGAGAAAGAATCCAACTATACGCAGGAAGTCCAGTCTGCAGCGCCGAATAGGGCGTAGTACTTTCATTGAGCACATCATAGGTTCCCCGGGTGCTCAAGGCAAATGCCCGGTCACGCCCCCAGGTATCCGTAGAGATGTTCACCAGGGGTTGGTCAGTTCCACTGACTGGTGTAGTTCCTGCAATCCGGGTGTAATACTTCGTTGTTAGAATAATGCCCAAATGGGCAACTCCAATGCCAATGTCTTCGAGTGCGTCATGAAAGTTAGGAATGGAGATTCCGAGAAATCGAAAATCTGTGACCTGCCCAATCGTATAATAAGTCTCGGTGGTGATTTCTCCACTTTCTGAATCCACTTGTATGTCATAAATCACTGTAAGCTCACTAAACGTGATCTCATAGAAGGGTACCAGCAATGTCCATACAAACTCGCCTTCATTATTTGCGGAAACGATTCGTCCGTATAAGTTCCGGTATCGAACCCCAAACTGATAATGATCCTCGTCCAGCTGTGTAATCGGAATTGCCTCTACTGTCAACGGTGCGGATGTATTCCCCTCATTAAACCCATATGGAATAATGAAGAATCTGTTTTCACCGAGACTTGGTACCCCATTATGATCTGTGTCATTGAACCCAAACAAAAAAGCGAGCAGTGATCCTGCAAAGATATCTTGTCCACCCTTGGTCGTGAAGTGAAGCCCCAACAGCTGATACGGCAATGTTGATTGGGTTCCATTCTCGTTTTCAATCACTCCCAAGGCAATAAGCATCGCTTGAAACTCGCCTTCCCCTTGATCATAATTCAAGTAACTCGCAATGAATTGCACGGTATCATTATTCTCCGATTCAAAGACAATCGAATCATTCGTCCACGCTGTCTCCGCAAAGGTATGCCCAAAGAATTGCCGCTCCACCCCCGGAATCCACTGCTGTGGCGGCTGCGCTCCCACCTGCGCCGGCGATAGAAAAAAGAGTAAGCAAAACCCGAACAAAGCCAATGACAGCCATTTAGCATACCCTTTCAAATCTGAGTCCACTCAATACAGATTTCCTGTTCTACTCCTACTACTCAGCGAGCGTATATAAGGAAAATGAAAAGAACAACTGTCCTCCTAGACAACCAAGCTTGACAACCACGTTTAATATATAGAACTGGTATCCTCACTCAAAGGAAAAGAAAAAAGAAAGGAAGGAGAGGGCAGAACGCCCTCAATTCATCGATATCCTAAAGCTTAGCACCACATTCGCCACAGAATTTGGCGCCCTTCTTTGCAGGAGCTCCACATTCAGGACAGAACTTAGCTGCTTTGCGTCGTTCATCCACTTGCTGGCGGATGGGTTTTCCGCACTCTTGACAGAATTTTGGTGGTTTATTACCCTTCAGTGGCATTGCTGCTCCACAGTGTGGGCAGGCAACATGGGTGATGCCTTGTTCTTGGGGTTTCTGGGATTGGCGCATCATCTCGGCGAGTTGTGGGATTAGGACGATACCTGCACCTGCACCAGCAGATCCTCCGCCTTGGCCGAGGGCTTCTGCGCTTCGGCGCATTGTTTCAGCGGTAAGGACTTCTCGGCCACTAACACCTTGGACAGCGAAGAAGAGGCGTTCGCGATATTCGGGGGAGGTGTCCATTCCGGCGAATGCCATGTCAAGGAGTTTTAGGCCATATTCTTCGAACTTGTCGGATAATTCGGCTTTGGTTTTAAAGCTTGTTTCGTCAAGGCGGGTCATTGCATCTTGCAGGTTATAACCCGCGAGTTCGTCCATGGCAAGTTCGACGAATTTGGATCGGATGAAGTTGGTGACATCTTGGGTTGTGTAATTTTCTCCTGCTACGACTTCGTTGACGAAGATTTGGGCATCATCGATTTCGAACCAAAACTCTCCGTGGAACATTAAGGGGGCAAGGTCTCGAGTTTGACCTTTACCACCAAATTTACCTTGGAATTTGGTCGTGTTTAGGAAGACTACTTCAGCAGTGAAGGGTGATTTGTCGAAGCCTGCAATGCGACGTAGTATCCCAGTTAGAATCGGCACATTGGCGGTAGTGAGGGTGTGGCGACCAACACCCATTACGTCGAGGGCTTTTCCGTCACGGTAGAAAACAGCGGCCTGGTTTTCGCGGACGAGGCATTGGCTACCCCATTTCACGAGATCGTTAGGCCATCGGTAGACGATGTCGTTCTTTCGCATGTTTTTCCATTCGATTATTTCGGGCATATTTCTTCTCCCTCTGGAAATCCAGTTTGGAAGGTATAGAAGGTCTGGGTTGCCATTCGTGTCCAGCCTTTTCAACTTTACGACTTCTTAGTTCTCGCGGGTTATTCCTAGTAGGAATAGTAAAAATGTCGTGATTTATTGATGGGGTTCCTCTCTTTCCTTAGGTGTAATGTACGCTAGTTCGTCTGCGAAGAATTTTTCGAGATTTCTGCGACAACTGGAGGTGCTTTCCTGCTGATAGACACGAATCAAGTGGTTTCGTAAGATACTCAATGGTGTTTCACCCATCTTTTCTGCAAACGCGATTTCAACCTTTGCATCAATCAACAAGGTCGCGGTATCCTTACCTCTTCTTTTTTCTTGTTTCGAGGCAGGATTTGGTAAAATCTCCCAAAGTGAAATTTCTTCATGTTTGATGTCCATTATTAGAAACTGACCTACCGATCCAAAGTGGAGGCTTGGTTTAGAATCTGGTGTTGCTTCTCCTGAATCGACGGGGAATGCTACACGAAAGGTTACAGGAATAACTGGTTCGACATGTACAAGAAATGTAAGTACTTCAGAAAATGTTTCTTTTACACGCTCTTCGATTTCTTCGGTGAGCCTGTGCGATTCAAGGACCGACATTTTGCCTGCAACTTCTAAATGCATTTCTCCAAAACAAATCGGGCCAGCACGCCGTAATCTGATATCGTGAACTCCAAGTACTCCAATGATCGGTTCGACTAGCTGAGCAATTTTAGATATCTTTTCAGGATCTTGACCTGCATCCATAAGGATTAGGATTGATTCGTAGGCCATTTGGAAACTGGTTCGTAAGATGATAAGCCCGATGACGAATCCTACAATGAGTTCCACCCAGGGTAATCCGAAGAATGCGACGATTAATCCAATAATAACTGCGATGGTGGCAAGGATATCTAATTGGAATTCTTGACCTGAATTAAGCACAGCGTCACTTTCTGTATCTCGTCCGATTTTTTTCAGATACCAAGATATGATGATATTCACTGGAATCGATGCAATGGAGATAATAATTGCCAGAGTGAGATTGGTGAGGACAGTTGGGAAAAAGATACGTTGAATGGCTTCCCATAATACCCCCAATCCAGTGATGAAAATAAAAATTGAGACGATAAGTGCGGCTAATGTTTCTGCTTTGAAATAACCATAAGGGTATTTTCCACTAGGGGCTTTTTGAGCAAGCCATAATCCGATAAAGACGGTGATAAGGGCAATTAGGTCGGTGAATGAATCCAGTCCTTTGGCTAATAATCCAACACTCCCGGATAGAATAGCGATGGTAAACCAGATTATCACTAAACTAATGACAACAATTATCGCCCATTTAATGGCTTGTCGCGCTTGAGTAAGTTTTTCCTCAATTGTTGTAAGTGGTTTAGTCATTGCTTTTCTAACTCGCATCTATTTTTCATTGCTAATAATCATTTAAACTCTTAGCATCTCATCAGTGAACTCTGATAGACTTTAATACGTGAAGAGTAAATTGCCTGGTCACTTCCGCCTTCTTTTAACTTTACCTGAAGAAAAAGAGAGAAAGAAGGAAGGACAGATATCAAAGATGCGAGGTCAAATCTTTCGATTAGACGGTCTCAACGCCCATGATTACCTGTTCACGGTCCTTCCATTTACGATTCATTTCCGAAATCATCTTTCGGAGATCCTTGATGTGTCCACTGGCTTTGTCTGGATCATCTTCAACAAATACTAAGACATCATCACAATTTTGGTCAAAGGCTTGGACTTGTTCTATAAACCAGGTATCGTAGCGAAGCATGTTTTCCAGGTCATCTTCTTTGATTTTTATTGCATCAAAGAAGGGACGATATCCGTAATCAGCATGTTCGATTTGGCTGATTAGTTTCTCGGTTCGGCTCATTAATGAGTCAACCGTTTTGTAGGCATCTTCAATTTCTTCTTCGACGACAGCAGCACGGATGTCTTCGATTTTGTCGGCACTTCGGCGCAGACGACTAACGATCTGGTCGCGTAGTATGCGGTCGGCGTTACGGCGTTCTTCCTTTATCCGGTATCCCCGCCAGCCGGGGATTAGTTTCATGATTTTCTGAGTTAAGGTGCGTTCGTCATCGACTTTTTCCATTATGGATGGTTTATCATCGTCTCCCAAGGAGATCACCTCGATGGTCGCTATCTAGGCATTGGGTTGAGACCTTATAAAATCTCGCCAGAACGCGAGAATCACTAATGAAGTTGCCGGGATGCGAAAGGTAGAACGATTCTTTGGTCTTTTTGTGTTGAACCGTCTGTTAGCTGATGCGTTGAAGCGCCGATTTAGCGTGCTCGTTCGGCCGTAGTTCCGCGAAAGCCGAAGTAGAGCGTCATTATAGCCAATATCAGTGGGATTATTGCTAATCCGATGCCTGCGTAGAAAAGAAACGCGGGGGTTAATCCGAGAAAGCCAATTTCCTGGTAGGCTAAGTAGGTAATGAAAGCGCCAACAGCGGTTAGAGCAAACCAAATAATGGACATACCAATAGTCTTTGCTTTGAACCCAGTTGTTGTTGGAATCTGTGAATAGATGACACGTCCGTTTGATGCATCCATGGCGGCTTCATAAGTTTTCCCTCCACCCACCGTGAATCGGATGTGGTAGATGGGCACATGGATATAAGCTTGATCGGTGACTTTGAAGGTTTCCTGGGCATCATCAACTTTTTCGGTTTCTCGGTTGATCCGAGCATAGATCATGTTTCGAGTAGCATCTACCGCTTGTTGTTTTGCTGTGTCCTGTGAAACCTTTGAAAATAAAACGTTAGCCGTGTACTCTTTGACTTCTTCCAGATTGAAATATCGGCGTGATCGAGTTGCTATCGGATAGTTGACAATTTCTGCTTGCGTTTTTGGACCAGCATATAAACGGATTTGCCGGGTTTGTTCCTGGTGGCCTGATTCGGCGACCCATTCCCAGTGAATGCTTGAATACCGTCCTCCTGACTGTCCCCGAAACGTGGCTTTTCGGTCAATTCCTTTATAGATTACATCGCCTTGGACTGTGACAGTCCAATAGGGATAGAATGTCATTGAGAGATCTTTCAATTCGATTTGTTCTGCTAAATTATCTGGAACGCCAGGAATCTTGACCAAATAGGCTTTGAGAGTGTCTAGCGCATCACCCTGAGTATAATTTACCGCAAGAGCAAAATGCTCTTTCATCTGCGCTCCATCAGGGGTAAAGCTAGTACCGCAATAGGAGCATGTGATGATTGCATCCGATGGATGAATGTTTAGTGTTCCCCCACAATTTGGACAATGTTTTTGTGCCATTTGTTTCACCTTTTCCTTAATCACTCTCGTTTTTCTGCACTTATTTTGAAGGTTTGTCGGGTCGCAATGACACCGATTATTAAGCCGACGATAACTAAGGCGAGAGAAAAGAATGAATAATCAGGGGAGAGCAATTGTGCGACGAAATATGTTCCCACAGTTCCAATTAGCAGAGCGACAATGCTCAAAAAGAACATTGCTCCCCGAAAACTACTAGAGATTGGGACTTCTCCTTTCAAGACTTTCTTGGTATGCCCATCAATGCCGACTCGATAAGTTTCACTACCAAATCGATAGCGGACAAGCCAATGGGGGACATGTAAAAGATATGACCCAGTTTTATTTATTCGGCTATGGCAGTCCCAAATTTCTGTAGCTTTAGAATCTGCCCGGCTACGATGGTCTTGTGCCACAAAGGTTTCAGCGACTTCATAGGCATCACCATCGGTGAGTTCGCTATTCAAAAAGAGGGGTTTTGATTCCACTGCCGTAATCGCATTGTAATCAAAGGGTTGTATGGCCCTCTTGGTCACATGAAGTGCCTTATCCAGTTCGCCCAGACTATAGAAGGTAGCACCCCGTCGACAGAGCACGTTCACAGAACGGTTTTCATTAAATTGGCCCTGAATGGGTTCATACTCGATTTTCGTCCGTGACCGGCGTTTTCCTTGTGAATCCGTATAGTATTCGGTTTCTTGGTGCTTTTTATACCCCTGATACGAGGTAAAAGCATGCATCGATTCCACCCAGAAGGGTACGAATCGTAAATGTGCCTCGGTCATACGGGCTTTGCCACCTCGTCCAACCCACTCAGTGATTTTATCACGGACCTCACCCGCATCCATGGTGGGTTCCAAGACGAAATGATTCTCAATCTTCTCTCCCTCAACTGTGGATGTAAAACCACAATAGGCACATACCACAATTACGTCATCAGGTGACACTGCGAGGGGGGCGTTACAGGATTGGCACTTAAGAGCAGTCATGGTTTCAATAGGCTTTGTTGCCACCGTGCTTCCTCCTGTCACTGACATTGGAAAGAATGCCCTTAACTGTTTCCTCTGATTTTTCCCGTGTTTCAATTTTCTTCGACTTTTTAAATCGCTGGGCAGAAGGCTGAAAAGGAGATGCGTGCTAGGCAACTTGGTGGATCCTCTTGACGATTATTCATGATGGTGACCAGGTTTTCTTCTATTTGGATACCCGACATCACTGGCTTCTCAAAGTCAAAGCTGGGAAATCCTTCCACCTCCACCGAGGCATATTAGACTTCGATAAGGTGATTGGTCAGCCGTATGGAAGTTTAATCCCGACCAGCCTTGGTGTTCAGGTAGCGGCACTCCCCCCATTACCCCGAGATAAGGCAATCAAGATGGGTCGCCATACTAATATCGTATATCCCAAGGATGCAGGACTGATTTTGTTATTAGCTGGCGTGGGTCCTGGCTCCAGGATAGTTGAAGCTGGAACCGGGAGTGGTGCACTGACTTCACTTCTCGGTTATCATGTAGCTCCTAGTGGTCATGTATTTTCCTATGAGCTACGTGAAGAGTTTGCCAAGGATGCACAAAAGAATCTTGAAAAATCGGGGTTAACCGATATTATTACCATTAAGCAGCAGGACATCCTCGCAGGTATTGAAGAAACAAACGTTGATGCAGTTATATTAGATATGGCAGTTCCTTGGGACGTTGTTTCACTCGCTTATGATGCCCTAATCGGTGGTGGTGTTTTGGTTTCTTTCTCACCCACCATTGAACAAACCCAACGCACTGTTGATGCTCTCTACACATCCCATTTCATCGAAATTATGACTCGTGAACTTATTGAACGCGAAATTCTTGTACGCCCAGGGAAAACGCGTCCTGCCACCCGGATGATTGGACACACAGGATATGTGACCTCTGCGCGAAAAATCTATCCACCAAAAAAAAGACCAACCCTAGCGACGGAAACCTAATTTGCTCTCCTATCTCCGGCGCTAGGACTAATAATATGTATTCTATTCCAATGAAGCCCCACAGTGGTGGCAAAACCGTGCCTCTGCGGCAGGAACTGGAGAACCACAACTGGGGCAGAATTTTGCTGTAGTCGCTGGTGTAGCAGCTGCTACTCCTGGCGCTGGTTTTACTGGCACACCAGCAAGTATTGGGTCAAGAAGCGAATTATTGACTTTTCGTTCGCCACTTCCGTGTTCGGGACATTGGATGCTCAATTGTGTTGAGAGTTTCCCAGCTTTTTGGCCAACAATGTCAACGGGCTGTCCACATTTCTTACATAAGAGCACATGTTCACGGACAAGATCGCTTGTCTCTTCAAAACGGCTCAGAGGCATAGTGTAGACGACTTCACTGCGGTGAACCGGGCAAGACATATAGAGTTTCACTTTGTCTGATTTTGGTTTGCTAACACGAGTTACGATTCGTGGTCGACCACATCGTCGACAATGGAGTTTTTGTTGAACTTCGTCTCGGGACATAGAGGGCACGCTCTGTTTTCCATTATCCAAAATGCAGACTTATAAACAATCGCAACCGAGTGGAAATGCAAGGTGCCCAATGAGAAATCATTATCAACTCAACAATTATCCGCCTTCAATAGGTGTATCAAAGCATGGATCAATCAGCATCAACAACTTTTCCTGTCACTCCGAAAATGATCCTTCAAGCCCGCAAACGACTTGCGCCAATAATAAAGCGGACCCCCGTGACCCCCTCCGCCCATCTGCAGAACATCTTGGGCGCTTCCGTTTTTGTAAAATGGGAAAATCAACAACAAACAGGTGTCTTCAAAATCCGTGGAGCCTATAATAAGATCGCTTCGCTTTCTTCCGATATTGCAGAACGCGGAGTTGTCACCGCTTCCACCGGAAACCATGCTCTTGCTGTAGCTTTTGCTGCTCAACAACACAATGTCCCTGCCACCGTTGTAGTACCCCATAATGCTTCACCTTTGAAAATGAATAAATGTAGAAAGTATGGTGCAACAATCCTGGAACACGGAACCCAGTATGATGAGGCAGCACGTTATAGTGTCAGATATGCTGAAGACAACCAGCTGACGCTAGTCCATGCATACGCTGATCCCTTCGTGATTGCTGGACAAGGAACAGTGGGCTATGAGCTCCTCGAGGATCTTCCTGACACCAATATAGTCGTTGTGCCAATAGGGGGCGGAGGGCTCATTTCGGGTATTTCGTTATGGATGAAAACCATCGATCCAACGATTCGAGTGATTGGTGTACAAAGTACAGCAACTCGCGCATTCTATGAGAATTATCACCAGCAACGGCTTTTCCATGTTCCCATCGAACCAAGCATCGCCGATGGCTTAGCTGGAAACACTGAACAACTAAACCTCGATATTGCATTGCGTTATGTAGATGATGTTGTTCTTGTTGAAGAACATGGATTACGCGAAGCAATTAGATGGACTCTCGACCACGAACAGCAAATCCTTGAACCGGCAGGAGTCGTTGGAATCGCAGCATTACTTCAGAAGCGTATAAAGGCGCGCAAGAAGGACACTCTCGCCATTGTCGCCAGTGGCAGTAATATTGACTCGAATCTTCTCAATGAAATCAAGAAGCTCTGAGCTTATGATGGCTTCATTGTTGTATTCTCGTCTTACTTTCATAAGCGAGTGGATTCACGTCTGGATCGAGGATATTGATGAAAAACGTCCTCGGGTTGTATTCGACAATCTCTCGGGTGATTCGCACTCCTGCTTTGTGTAAATGTTGCAGGACGTCATCCATATTTTTGACCTTGAACGAGAGTTGTGGTAATTTTCGCTTCTCACTCAAATCAGGGTCAGGGGGATAATCTGCAAGGTGTAGGTATATCTTCATATTCTGAAGTTTAAGAGCTGCAAAAAAGGGATCCGCTTCAATTGCTTTAACTCCCAGTATCTTAGTGAAAAATGCCAGAGTCCGGGACATATCAGCAGTATAGGAGCACTACACCTGCTACTTTTTGAAAAATCTACCATAAGTCGGATCACAAATTATTTGTCACTATGGGATGTTATGCCCCGTTTCCCCCATCGATATCGTCCACGGCGGCGTCCAGGTCCACCAATAAGTTTGGTAGAAATGTCTATAGTGTTTTTCCCAATGGTGATGACGTTATAATTTTGACAGGGACTTCCACGAAGCCGTAAGCTGCCACAGGTCCCAGAATACGATAAGACCATATTCTCTAGACGCCAAACCCAAGGATAATGACGGTGGCCGCTTAGCACCAGACTAACCCCTTTGTGCATTAATAATTCAAGCATATCCCCAGCGTCTACCATACTATCTCGTTCACGACCAGATCGCGGGACCGGCACCAAGTGGTGGTGCAGAGCAAACACTTTCAATAAGCCTTCCTTCACGTTGGAGAATGCTTTATCAATAAAGGTTCTCCCTTCGCGACCAATATGTCCGGTATCAAGGTCTGGTTCCGAACTATCAACAGCCATGAGGAATATTGTGTCATCTTGATATTCAGCAAATCGTGGGCCAAAGAGTTCTTCAAAAGTTAGGTATCCCACATTAGACGCGTCATGGTTTCCCATGGTATAGATTACTGGGGATTCAATATTTTGGAGCAAATCTCTGGCTTCCAGAAACTGTTCTCGGACCCCATTCCACGTTAGGTCTCCGCAAACCATGACTAAGTTCGGTTTCAGTTTGTTGATTTCATCAACTGCGGTCACAATCATGTCCCTGCGATATCCTGATTCACCAATATGTAAATCTGAAATCTGAACAATCGAATATTTTGCCATCACGTTCACGCTCGAATATCGTGCACTCTTTTTGATACCTTGTATTAAGTGATTTGGGTATAATTCTTCGAACGAAAAAACAGGATATAAATCTGAAGTCCATACACCCTTAGTTAAACACGAGTCAGATGTGGTGAAAACAATTGGTGAAATTTGGGACTCCTCAATGGATTGAACAATTCGTGAAGACCCTCAACGAAAACAAAGCTTACGCCGAAGCTGCAGCAACATGGGAAGGTGACTTCCTCTTCATCGTCTACCCGAATAAAGAAGCTGGATTTGATGAGGAAGTAGTCATGTGGATGGACCTCTGGCATGGCAAAAGCCGAGATTATGCCCTGCTTATCGATCGCAATGCAAAAGATACAGCCTTCATATATGAAGGGGAATTAGAGAATTGGAAGGCAATCATCGAGGGGCGTCTGGATCCTATTAAAGCGCTGCTCACGAGGAAAATGAAGCTGACCGGCGATCGTGCAAAGGTTATGCGTGCAACACGAGCGGCAAAAGAGCTCGTGCGAACTGCTCAGATGATAAAAACCGAATTCTAGCCATTGGATGCTGCGATGTGTTAAAAGTCTCCTTCATCCTATCCACTTTTTTACTGGAACACGACATTGGATGATAATTCTTGAAGGCAACTGTAAAATCCTTTCAAGAATTTATGAGGTGGTATTCAGATGTGGTATTTCCGGTCTCCGCGCCTTATTGTATTTGGAGAAGATGCGCTTGATCATCTTAAGGAACTAGAAGGTAAACGCGCCTTCGTCGTCACAGATAAAACAATAGCGAAATTAGGCTTTCTAGAAATGGTATTACAAAAACTGAAAGATAGTGGTAAAGAAGTAGCCTTCTTTGATGACATTCCCCCCGAACCTCCTGATGAGGTAGTACAAGCTTGTGCGAAGCAAGTTCGCGCATTTAATCCTGATTTGATTATTGGCTTGGGTGGTGGTTCGGTGATGGATACAGCAAAGGTTTCTCGAATTTTGAATGAACATCCCGATCATCCAATTATCGACATTACCCCGCTTACTCCAATTACTATTTCAAAAACAATGCTAGTGGCAATTCCAACGACATCTGGCACTGGCTCTGATGCGACTTGGGCTGCAGTCGTCACAGACAGTAAAGACCGGAATAAGATGGAACTCACCCACCCAGAGTTAATGCCATATGTCTCGATTCTAGACCCAATCCTGACCAAGTCAATGCCACCTAAGGTGATCGCTTCTTCGGGTATGGATGCCCTGGCTCAAGCGATTGACGGTTATACTGTACAATGGCGCAATGACTTCAGTAACGCATTATGCATTCATGCGACAAGACTTGTTCTGGACTATCTCCCCAAGGTGTATGAAAATCCCGATGATACCGCTGCACGTGAAAAATTACACAACGCCGCTACTATCTGTGGATTGGCTTGGAGTAATTCCTTCCTTGGCATAACCCATTCCTTTGGGCATGCTATGGGTGCGGTCTTTAAAATTGCCCATGGAATCACGGTCGGAATGGTCCTTCCCTACTCCATTGAGTTTGCTTTGAAAACCAGTGCTGATTTGTACGGTGAACTGTCTCGGGCTATCGGTACCGCAAGTCCAAACGATGATGATAAAACAGCTACCCTGAAGCTCCGTGATGTGATTTGGAAGCTGATGGATGAATTGGAAGTTCCACGAAGTCTGAAAGCCTACGGCATCTCCAAAGAGAAGTTCGAGGAAAATTATGACGATTTAGTTCGATTTACGCAAGAATCCGCGGTGAACATCTTCAATTGTCGCGAGCCAACAAACGAGGATATTGAACTTTTCTGGCATTATCTGTTTGAAGGCAAGTCAATTGATTTCTAATAAAATTACCCCCTCCTACCTAATTCGATCAAGGAGCTGAATGAAATGCCAACAAAGAAAGGAAATGGATTCACCGGGAAAATGCTCCATATTGACCTATCAGAAGGTTCATTGAAAAATCGTCCCACTCCATTAGATTGGGCACAAGAATTCATTGGGGGCGCAGGGCTGGCAGCAAAAATTCTCTACCCATTACTCTCTGCCACAACTGAGCCTCTTGGACCGAATAATCCGTTGCTATTGATGGCTGGACCCTTTGTAGGCACAGCGGTTCCAAGTTCGGGTCGATTGGCACTCTGTGCTCGTTCACCCCTCACCAGGCTGTGGGGTGAGTCTGATATCGGGGGCTATTTCGGCGCTGAAATGCGACAAGCAGGATACGACGGTATCTTGATTCAAGGACGCGCGGAAACACCTGTATACCTTTCTTTGCTCTATGGTCAGATTGAACTCAAGGATGCCAATCACCTGTGGTCCAAGACAATTTCTGAAACGCAACAGCAGTTACGGACGGAAATTAATGAAAAACGGTTTTTCACTCTCAGCATTGGACCAGCAGGGGAAAACTTGGTTAAATATGCGAATATCATGTCAGAAGGTGGACGTGCTGCAGGACGTATGGGTCTTGGTGCTGTAATGGGAAGTAAGAATCTCAAAGCCATAGCTGTGGTTGGTGACCAAATCGTTCCCGTAGCAAATCATGGTGCGCTTGTGGAACATGTTCGGATAGCGAATAAGCTGATGATAGAAGACTTCATGCCCGACTGCTACCGAATGATGGGAACTGCCACTGCTGTGGGTCCTGCCCAAGAAATTGGCGCCATGCCCAACAAGTACTTCACCCAAGGTGAATTTCCCACTCATGATAATATCAGTGGCGCTACCATGTCTGAAACACGTTTGGTAGGTCGTGATGGTTGTCACCGCTGCCCAATCCAATGTGGTCGTGTTGTTGAGATACCGGAGGGTCGGTATAAGATACCTCGTGTGAGTGGACCCGAATATGAAACATTGGGGGCGCTAGGCTCAATGATGCTCATAGATGACCTAGATGCAATCATTACTGCTAGTCATCTCTGTGATGATCTCGGATTGGATACCATCAGTACTGGTAATAGTATTGGTTTCGCCTACTATCTCATGGATCAAGGCATACTCACCCCTAAAGAAGTAGGGGCCAATCTTGATTGGGGGAACCCTGAACCAGTTCTCTGGCTCATACCGCGAATAGCTTATCGAGAGGGTTTTGGTGATATTCTCGCTGAGGGGACACGATCCATGGGTGAGCGATATGGTGTAGAAGACTTGGCAGTTCACGTTAAAGGTTTAGAAGTGTCCTGCTGGGATCCCCGCGCCCTCTTCGGAATGGCTACCAGCTATGCAACTAGCCCACGGGGTGGTTCGCATCTTGATGGGGATATGTACATGGTTCTACAAGGACAGGTTCAAATGGAGTTGGGAATTGACGCGGATGATCCTCAATCCGATGAAGGAATGGGCGAAATCGCTGCAAAATCTCAAAGCTGGCGGCAAGTCTCCAATTCATTGATAATCTGCCAGCTTCCAACTTATACTATTGATGATATTGTCCAATTTTACAGGAATGTTGTGGGTCGAGAAATAACACCCCAAGAATTACTTCATATTGGGGACCGAATTATTACATTAAAACGACTAATCAATCTCAATCTTGGGTTCACACCAGAGCAAGACCGACTACCAAAACTTCTCATGCAACCTCTCCAAGAGGGTGGTACTCAAGCTAAGGTTCCTGATGTGGAGAAACAACTCACAGACTATTATGCCTATCGAGACTGGGATCGCAAGACTGGTCGACCGTCAGCCGCTGCCCTTAAAAAAGTGGGACTCGCTGATTAATGAGAAAAGAAGATTCCGTCGAATCCAAGTAGGATAAAACCATGGAAACTTTACGGAAACAGGAACCAGAGTTATTCAACCTGTTAGACCAGGTTGCAACCGATCAACACAATCAACTTCTCTCGTCAATGATTAATCAACTCCAACCTTATTCCAAAGGAACCCCTCAGCTTCTGCTCATGCCCAACGCGTTTGAACGAATTAAGAGCCATTCAGAGGCTGCTGTCGACTTGGAAATGCGTGGGAAAACCCCTGAACCTATTGATTTTGGTGGATACACTCTGGTCGTACCACTCACATCGAAGAATCCCTTTGATACCCTCTATCTAACTCGCCCATTCTCCAACAAACTCAAACTCACCGTGTTTACAGACCAACCGCCCATCTTTCCCTTTGCATTGTGGTTGACACTCAATCCCGCACACCCAGGAATTACTCCGGACGGGTTCAATCCGAAGGGGGCATTCAATGCTTATCGAGGGCCAGCACCCACACTTCCAGTTAATGTTACCAAACCCAACGATCTTATCACAGCTTCGGTCCTGCTCCGGGAATCCTTAGAAACCCGATCCATAAACAAGCAGGATAAAACGGCACTTGAACAGCTCATTCCTTTTCCAGTGGAACGAGAAGTTGGAAAACGTTTCTTTCCACCTCTTCAGGTTGTCCAGAGTGGCATCGATGATATCCTTCGTCCCGAAATGTACCTTCTCCGTCTTCCTACTGTGCCACTGATTGTAACTCATGCAGAGGGGATAAAGCAGACTGTGATTCAAATTGAAACCGTCCCTACATGGCCTTCTGATTGGCGACCTGAAAACGCATTCGCTAATACAACTCAGCGATATGTTACGATTGGGGAAGGGCTAGACTATGATATTTTTACTCTTATGACGTTGATGCGGGATTTAGCTGAAGCCACCACGGCTTCTGAGGATATTTATTGGCCAATTGGCTAGCTTGCTAGTAGCTGTTGCACCAAAAGGTTTATGCAATTTGAGATCCTGCGACGAATACCTTCGGTGAATTGTTGTGGTTTTTTGCCCCACTGCTGGTGGTCCTTGTCAGGGACGAGACAAATGTCGAATATGGATTCGTGGTCGTATCCTCTACACCGACTCAAAACTCTTGGCTGTTCAGCTCGCGGAGTCTGTTATTGAGCATAACACCTCTGGAGATTTGCACACTATTCCAATGGAATCTCGTACAGCATTTTGGCAAAATCAAGGGATTTCAAATATTCAACGGGAAATTCTCATCGATCGCTATCTCCGTGAGAAAGTCGAGGAGGTCGAAACCTTAGCGGTTCAATGGCTTCAAAGCGCAGGTTTCCAGGAACGTGTTCTCAATAAGGTAAAGGGCAAAACTAAGGTATCATCTGCGCCCCATAGACTACGCTGCAAGTCCCCTCCGTAGATACCATGCATGGGCCAATTGGGTTTTCTGGGGTGCATTTTTTACCGAAAAGCGGACATTGCTCAGGGCGCATTATCCCTCGAAGGACTTCCCCGCATTTACATCCTGGTGGCATCTCGAATTTCTGTGGTTCCAATTCAATCTCAAAGCGAGTTCGTACATCAAACATTTCATATTCTCTTCGTAACGTTAGCCCTGATTTGGGAATAATGCCAATTCCACGCCACCGCGAATCCGCCGGCGTAAATACTTGCTCGATCATCTCACGCGCCCGAACATTCCCTTCATAAGTTACTGCTCGCGTATACTCATTTTCCACTTCTCCCCTACCGTCTACCACTTGTTGCAGCAGCATGACAATTCCTAAGAGTACATCTAGGGGTTCAAATCCTGCAACGACTTGTGGTACCTTCCATTGTGTGGAAATGTGCTCGTATCCCTCAACGCCAATAATTACTGATACATGACCTGGCAAGAGAAATCCATGCAATCCCACTTCGCCTTGTTCAAGCAGGAATTCTTCCGCTGGAGGAATCAACCGATGACTCACTAACACACTCAAGTTCTCCGGAGGATCACCCAATATTTCGGCAGCGGTCGGTGGGGTAGTCGTTTCAAAACCAATGGCAAAATGTACCACTTCCTTTTCGGGATGCTCCTTTGCTGCAATAACCGCGTCCATCATACTATATACGACTTGCACATTTGCTCCCTGACTTCGTGCAACATTCAATGAACCGAGATCGCCTGCAGGTACACGCATCATATCGCCAAAGGTTGTTAGTAACGCATTGGATTGCTTAGCAACAGCAATAGCTAACGCGACATCTTCAGGAGGACAAACACAGACTGGGCATCCTGGACCTGCGATTAGCTCTACATTCTTAGGGAGAAGATCACGGAGTCCTGCGTGGGTGATAGTGTATTCATGTGTTCCACAAAGATGCATAAATTTGAAGGTTTGGTCCCTCGCTAATTCTTTGATCTTTTGTGAGGCTTTCCTAGCAAGTTGAGGGTCGCGAAATCCTTTTTGTACTTCCAAGGGGTCCATATTAGCGAAGCTTCCTGTCATTGGTGGGGTCTCCATATTCTGTTTTCGACCTGCATTACACCATCGCATAAGATGCCTAATACTTCTTTCGCAGTTGCATCTTCTCTAAGTGTTTGAATTTCCCGAACAGCTAAAAGCTCTTATCTATCCAGTGCCGACGAGTGTATTAACAATGAGCGACGAGAAACCCCAAACCATAGAATTTGATGCGAATATTTCTTGGGACGGAGGGAAAGATGGAACTGTTACTGTTGAAGATAAACAGGCCATTCTTATTTCGTCACCAACCCATTGGGGTGGAAATCCTGCTGTTTATTCTCCTCATGACTTATTCGTGTCTGCCATAGCAGGCTGCTATATTACGACATTTGCCACAATGATGCAACGAATGAAGCAACCACTAAAAGCCCATAACGTTTCGGGACGTGGAATTCTCACCAAGCACCCAGAAGGTGGTTGGGACTTTACTGACATATACGTCACAATGGAAATCACCATTCCCAAGGATGCAAATCTTTCACAAGTAAAACGCGCTGTTGAATTAACCGAGAAATATTGTCATATCTCTCGATCTGTGAAATGTAAAATGCACGTGGAACCTAAAATCACTCAACTGGATTAGTGTTTGACCACGGAACATTCTAAACAGGTTCGAATAGCAGGTTTAAGTAGGCAAACACACCCTTTTTTGGTCTGAATATGCTTCCCAATTTATGGGTGAAATAAATGAGTGACGAAAAGCTTGGATTCGAACACCTTGAATCTAATGTGATTGACGCCAACAAATGTTGTAGTTGTGGTGGATGTGAAGCTGCCTGCCCCATCGGCGCTATTGAACTCCAAAATCTTCGACCCACCCTAATAAAGGAATGCAATAAATGTGGGTTTTGCTGGAAATCATGTCCTCGAATGATTGAGGATTATTCTTCGTTATACCCTCTTGTGTTTGGTGAAAAAGCCCACCGTGATCCAGCACTCGGTGTCTATCGCCAAGCCTATGCACTTCGAAACAAAGACGAATCAATACGGAAACGTGCTCAAGATGGTGGAGTGGTTACTGCAATCCTTTTGCATTTACTGGAGGCTAATATTATCGAAGGTGCAGTGATTTCAGGTGTTAATCCAGGCGAGCCGTGGAAGCCCCAGCCAATGGTTGCCACCTCCCGAAAGGAAATCATTTCCGCCACCAAGTCTCGATATACCCGCTCACCGAATCTTATTGCCTTGAAGGAAGCCCTCAAAGAACGAAAGCTAACGAAGATAGCGGTAGTAGGCACACCTTGTCATATCCAAGCAATCCAACGGATGCGACTTGCTCCGTTGAAGAAGATTGATCGAAGCGTTGTCATGACAATTGGCCTCTTTTGTAGTGAAACCTTCCAATTCAAAGAACTCATGGAAGAGAAAATTGCTGGCGAACTCGGAGTGCCCTTGGAAAATCTGAGGAAGCTCGATATCAAAGGTAAATTACTCGTCTATCCTCGTGGCGCAAAAGAATCCCTGAAAATACCCCTGAGTGAAGCAAAGCAGTGGGTAGATCCAGGTTGTCATGGCTGCAAAGATTTCGCTTCAGAATTTGCAGACATTTCAGTGGGAGGAGCAGGAACGCCAGGTAAGTGGTCTTCTGTTCTGGCTCGAAGTGAACGTGGTCAAGGGGTCATTGATGAAATGATTGCAGCAGGACTTTTCTTCTATGAGGAATTGACTGAAGAAAGACTAAACCAGCTGCGTAAGATTGCTGCACCCAAGATTAAGTCATAGGCTGAAGAACACGTTCTGTTGCTGTAGGGCTTCAAAGGTAAACACTTTTGTCAGTAGACCACACCAGAAGCTGTTAATCCTCTTTGCAAATACGAATTGATGGTGGTTAAACATTGAGTTCTACAAACTTTCTCTTAGGCGTTCTAAAATTAGGGAATATTGGAGCCTCACCTTTGCTTGAACTTCTGTTAGATGAACGAGCAGAACGCGAAAACTTCGATGTTGTATTAATTGGTTCTGGAGCAAAAATGGACGAAGCATCAGCTGAGCGGAGTGCAAAATTGCTCATTGAACAAAAACCACACCTTGTGCTAATCCCAAGTCCTAATGCAGCCCTCAAGGGTCCAGCTAAAGCCCGAGAGCTTATCAAAGATGCAGAAATCCCAGTTATCCTATTATCCGATCTTTTACCAAAAGACCAACGTGAAACCCTTGCCGAAGCTGGATTTGGTTATATCCTCATCCCTGCTGACTCTATGATTGGTGCTCGGCGCGAGTTCTTGGACCCCACCGAAATGGCTCTTTTTAATGCCGATGTTATTCGTGTATTAGCCGCAACAGGTGCACTTCGCTGTGTCCAGCTAGCCTTAGAAGAAGTTATCACAAGCATCATGGCAGGCAAGACGCCCCAACTGCCAACGCTCGTGATCAACGCAAGCCGGGCCGTTAGCGCGGGGAAGTTTACTAATCCCTATGCAAAAGTAAAAGCCATGGCTGCCTATGAAATGGCAGTTGCTGTGGCGCCTATTAATGTGAAGGGCTGTTTCAAACAAAAAGAACACCAGAAATACATTCCCACTGTTGCGAGTGCCCATGAGATGATGCGCACTGCGGCTCTTCTCGCTGATGAAGCCCGAGAAATTGAAAAATACGGGGATAGTCTTCATCGTTCTCCTCACTTCAACGACGGAAGCGTTGGCACTCTAAGCAGATTAGGAAGCAAACCCGAGAAACCTAAATAGCAGCATTTTGCCAATTTCAAACAAGCGGCATTTCCACTATCCACTAGCTCAAAGATATCTACGCTGAAGAAGGTCTGCAGACTATCTCTTTGACTTATCCAAATTCGGCGATTCCCAATCCTTCCGGAGGGGATAGACATCCTTCGGCCAATCTTCTGGCAGAATTAAGCGTTTCAGGTTCGGATGTCCCTTAAATTTGATTCCCAAGAGATCGTGGACTTCACGCTCGTATAATGTCGCACCAGGTATTAGGGGTGTAATGGAATCCACCTCAGGATGGGAGGTGGGCACCTGGATATGCAAGCTTACAGAAACTGACTTCACTTCAAAATGGTAAATGACAGCTAATTCGCCTCGAAGGTCCATTCCAGTTATCGTTGAAAGATGGTATAAGCCCCATTCTTGTTTCATCCATTCGACAGCTTTCCGTACGGCTTCAGCTTTCACAGTAACATAGATGCTGCCTTCACGCAAAAACTCTGACGAAATGAAATCTTCGCCCATGGCTTTTTCAATCTCAGCCATCATACCTGCTTCTTTCTTCGTAGGCTTTTTCGGGGTTTTCTCTTCTGTCATATCTTGTTTCCTCCATCCTTTTCATAAAAACTCATGAACCAGCCAATTTACCAAGGAGTGCCGCAACGCCATAAATTATGGCTTCAGGTTTCGGTGGACAACCAGGAATCCATGCATCCACAGGAATCACATCATCTAAGCCACCCGCAACATTATAACATTCCCGGAACACGCCACCAGACATTGTGCAGGCCCCTATGCCCACCACAAACTTGGGATCAGGAGTTTGATTATAAATTCGTAAAAAGCGCTTTGCAACCTGTTTAGTAATCGGTCCAGAACATAACAGAACATCTGCATGACGCGGACTGCCTTTCAACAAAACTCCAAACCGTTCTAGATCATAGCGCGGTGTCAATGCATCGAGAATTTCGATATCGCACCCGTTACATCCCCCGCTATTCAGATGGAGTACCCACGGAGATTTGATGCGTGCCCATGTTACTATCTTATCAACAATACCCATTGTGGTTTCCTCTTTTCGTTTATTTTCGTAGAATGATGATTGCCAAGAATGCGACTGCCAGGAAGATGATTGGCACCCAGCCAAGGACACCCATAGATGTCGCAAGCACAAAGGCGACGATGTCAAAGATGGTAAAATAGACGGCATACCGGAGAAGGTGGGTGTGGAATTGGGCTTTAGTCGCAGGAAGTTCTTCGCCACAGGCATAGGTTGTGATTTTTTCCTTCGTGGGATTACTAGGCGCTATACGACTACCAACCCAGTAGAGGAGAACGACGATTAGCAGAATTACGCCAAAGGCGGCAAGGAACCAACCAACATTACCGATATTATTCAGCCAACTGAAATATTCTGCCTGCATTTTCTGCATTCACCACAGGTCTTATGGCTTGTTAGCAGTTCAAGGGTTGGGCTTCGTATAAAAGGCTTGCTCCCTGAGGAACTTTTACTTTCAAGCACAACCTTGGAATTAATCACTGATTTCGATACGAACCTTCTCGGTGCCTTTCAATTTAGGCACTCGAAGAGTAGACACAACAGCCACAACAATTGTATGCAATAGTCTGTCGATATAGTCATTCATACCAATTTCACGGTCAAATATGATGAGGGTCGTTTTTCTTTCCTTAGATGTCATTCTTGGTCACCAATAGAAATGGTTGGTGCTGTAAGAAGCCATTTATCAATTGCTTCCAACAAGAAGGGAAACTCCGCAGGAATCTGAATCACTGATTCAATATTAGGGTTCAGAGTACACTGACCGAGGATGGGGCCTGTAGTTTCCACTTGAAATTCGGAGATTTCGTCGGTTGTGCGGATGCAGATAACCTTTGCGATACTCGGATCTTTCTGCGTCCAAAACCGAAATCCTTCAAGAACAATGACATCGGCTGGAATTGCGGTGGCTCCATAACTCAGTAATTCCTTGAGTTGAGTAATTGGTTGTCGAAGAAGCAGAGCTGTTGCACTTTCACTATGAAGAAATGTAGCTGATGCTCCTGCATCCAGATGTCGATACGAATCAGTCCCTGGTGAATCCAGTGAAAATTCAGGGTCACCTACATGTTTTGCACTGAGCACATGTAACTTTTGTTCAACAAGGTGTGAAATAATTTTAGTCGTTACTGTGGTTTTTCCCGAATCCTTGTATCCAAATACCGAGATAGTTGGAGGCAATGAAACAGTCAACAATCCTCCCTGAAACAGGCTTCTAACGGTAGATGGGAAGCTCCTCTCGTATAATCATTTTCATAAAAGCCCACAACAAAATGAAGGGTTCTAGTAACGCAAAAACTTCAAACTTGTAGTCACACTTTTAAGCAGAACACCTCAAAAAGCGGGTCTAAGTACCTCAGTCACTGTGACGGAGTGCCCAATGATGTCATTATCACGCACTGTTACTATTGGGATTCTTGCATTAATCGTTTTATCAATTCTGATGATCATTTTTATGTTGATTCTCCCAGCTCTCACATTCTACATATTGATCATCATGACGGCTGTCTTTGCAGTGCTAGCCATCGAAGACAAAGACCTCCTACATGCCGCACTCTACCTCGCTGGCTCAGCTATCACCCTCGCCTTACTCTATTTAGCGCTTTTTGCCATCTGGGTCGCCTTCTTCCAACTTGCAGTGTATGCGGGGGCCGTTTCGGTTCTGATTATTTCAGGAATTTCGTTGACGACGCGTCGTGGGACTGGGGAAATTGAAGAGGAGGACGTCTGATGAAAATCAAAGTTATTGGTTTTATACTTACTTTGATGTTTGGAGTGGTTGCAGCCTATGTGATTGCTATGGCTACCAGTTTGTATTTGGATCCCAGTCTTCTTGACCCTGCGGCGTTTGCGACTCGGTTTTTTGCGACACCGGAGAACGTGTATGTCATGATTCAGTCTTTGGGTAATATGCTATGGCATTATCGGGGTTTAGATATGGCCTTGTTAGGCGTGTTCTTGTTTGCGGCGGCATTAGCTAGTTCCGCATTCTTCTATGAAGTGACGAAAAAACCTACAGAAACTGAGGGGAAGGAGTAGGAGAAAATGTCTTTTCTTGAAATCTTAGGTGTTCCACTCGAAGCGTTTCTGATCTTAGCCGTCTTACTGTATGCTGTCGGTATTTATGGTATGGCTACCAAACGCAACATGATTAAATTCCTCATCGCTCTGGAATTATTACTCGACGGAGCTCATTTGAATTTCATTGTATTCTCTACAGCTTGGTCGGGCTTTTACATTGACTTGATGGCTCAGGCGATTGTCATCGCTAGTATCTCTATTGGTGGTGGTATCATCGCAATTGCCTTGGCATTCATCATTCGAGCTTACAATAAATTCGGAACCCTCGATATCCGAAAACTCAACAAACTGCGACATTAACTTGGGGTGAAAAAGAAAAATGCTTCCTTACGCTGCTTGGTTTTGCTGGTTATTCCCAATCATTGGGGCTTTCCTTACACCAATTTTTGCAAAAATTCATCCACGCCTTCGTGACATCGGAGCTGTCATCTTCGGTGGATTAGGCTTAGTCATGGCCTTATCCATGCTTCCATTCATTTGGGCTGGTGCAACATGGATCGGGGGAACAGGAGCAGAACCGTGGTTGCTCTGGTATGAAACCTCGATTAACTGGTTGACCATCCCCATCATTGGTACAATTCAGTTTGGAATGCTCGTTGACCCGCTCTCAGTATTCATGTCTTGTGTCGCCACTGGTCTCGGCTTTCTCATTCTCGTCTACAGCTTAGGCTATATGGACGGCGACACTTCACTTACCCGCTATTGGTTCTTCATGCAACTATTCATCGGCGGTATGACACTTCTGGTAATGGCTAACACCCTTTTTGTCACATTCATCGGTTGGGAAATTGTTGGACTCTGCTCCTATGCCTTGATTGGCTTCTGGTATAATCGATCCAACATGATGCATGATGATCAGTTGGGTGACCTTACTGAAGGGAAATACAATTCACATTGCGGAATGAAGGCATTCATCGTCACCCGGGTCGGCGATGTCGGCTTACTCATTTCGATTATCTTTATTTTCTTCTTCACCGTATCTGCAGGTACTCCGACTCTCAACTATCAGGTTCTACTCTCTGATTTTAATTGGCTCTTCAACATGGCTTCCATTTTGAACGGAGTTCTCCTGTTTGGTGTATTTCTACTCTTCTTCCTCGGGCCCGTTGGCAAAAGCGCTCAATTCCCATTGCAGATCTGGCTTCCCGAAGCCATGGCTGGACCAACCACCGTATCGGCTCTTATCCATGCTGCCGCAATGGTGAAAGCTGGTGTCTATTTGGTCGCTCGCATGGCACCGATTTTAGTTTCAGGCTTTTTTGCTGCTAGTGCAACGATTGCAGCTGTTGTTCTGAGTAACTTCTTCCTCATCATTGCCGTTATTGGAATGTTCACATCCTTCATGACAGCTACAATGGCGTTAGTCTCAAATGAATTGAAAAAAGTCCTTGCATTTAGCACTATTAGCCAATTGGGTTACATGTTCATGGCACTTGGAATCTTCGCTTTCGCCGCAGACGGGGTTCTCGGTTATACCGCTGGGGTCTTTCATCTCGCAGCCCATGCAGTCTTCAAAGCATTACTCTTCCTCTCCGCGGGTGCAGTACTCCATGCCGTTCACAGTAAATACATGAATGATATGGGCGGCCTCCGTAAACTCATGCCAATCACTTGGCTCGTAATGCTCATTGGTGTCCTCTCTCTGGGTGGCTTTCCCTTCATCGGAGCTTTCTGGAGTAAAGAACTCATCCTAACTTCTGCCTATGAACTAGGCATGGCGGGCAGTCCATGGGGCTGGATATTCCTATTCTTTGGTGCTTTTACCGCTGTGATGACTATCTTCTATGCCTTCCGCATGTTTGGTCTCACCTTCTACGGTGACCCAAGCAAAAATGTCCGTGATCTTGAAGCAGAAGGCAAACCCGCACATGATCCCCCTGCAGTGATGTGGGTTCCCCTGGCAATTCTTGCTATTGCCACAATTGTAGTTGGCTTCCTCGAACCTGTGTTTAAACAATTCTTCTATTCTTTCTGGGATGTTCAGTATACTCTGATTCCCAATCCACCCCACCTAGCAACATTAGTAGAAGAATACATTCACATGTTTGTGCACCTCATTCAATCTCCAACATTCTACATCTCGCTGTTGATTGTTTTAATTGGTGGATTCCTTGGTTACATGTTCTACATCCGTCGAAGCTGGAATCCTGACTTCGTGGGAAGGGGTGCTCTAGGTGGCTTGTATAAATTCCTCTACAAACGCTGGTATTGGAATGCCTTCCTCTACAAAGTCTTCATTGACGGAGGCTTAGCCTTCGCTCGAGAACTATTCGACAAGGTCGAACTCAAAGGCATTGAAGGTGCAAATTACCTAATCGCTGATGGCTCAATGGGATTGAGCCGTCGGTGGCGTCGAATTCAAACCGGTGTCCACAGTTGGAACATGATTCTGCTGCTCATCGGTGCCTTAGTCCTCATCCTCCTCCTGATCCTGTTTCAGTTCATTGGAGGCGTACTGCTCTTACCTATTCCCTTCCTACCCTGAGGTGATTCAAGATGGCGCTCTTACCCTGGCTCACAATCACTGTGTTGCTCATGACAATTGGCTCTCTCATCGCTTATCTAATTGGACGACGGAACGGACGATACGCTGGAATTTTCGCTGTTCTCATCATGCTTGCTAGCCTAGTCACTTTCATTCTAGCCTGGTGGGAATTCATGTTAAACGGTGTCTATGCAGAACCATTCGTTTGGGGACCCTTTGTCTTTGGGTGGCTCTTAGATGGGCTAAGCGTAACGGTGGCGGGCATCGTCATCCTCCTCACCCTAGCTGCAACTATCTATTCACTCGTCTACATGCAGAAAGAACATGGACACGGAAAATACTACGCCTTACTGCTCTTATACAATGCAGGAATCTTTGGTGTTGTCATCGCAACCAACCTCTTCCAGTTCTATGTCTTCTGGGAACTCATGCTTATCCCCAGCTACTTCCTAATCGCTGAATGGGGCACCAAACCCCAATCCACGAACATCGCTCTGAAGTACTTCATCTATACCCACGTTGGTGCTGTTCTCATCATCATAGGCATCGCTGGCATGTATGCCCTCTCTGCCTACAATGGTGTTGCCACCCTAAATCTATACAACTTCGGGAGTGGAATTCCCTATATTGATTTAAGCTGGATTTGGCCAGGTGGAATCCCTTCAATTCTCACAGCGCCATTCTTTGAAATCGCAAAGATTCTGGTGGTTCTCCTTACCATCGGATTTGCCGTGAAAATGGCAATCTTTCCAATCCACTCGTGGCTTCCTGATGCTCACGCTGAAGCCCCGACACCCATCAGTGCAATCTTATCTGGTGTTATGATAGCCACCGCTGCGTATGCGATTGTGCGAATTTTAATGGGCTATATGCTCCCCGCATTCGGAACCTTTGTCATGGTAATTCTGATCTTTGGTATTGTGACCATGTTCTACGGTGGCGTGATGGCGCTTGCCCAAAAGGATACCAAACGCCTCTTTGCATACTCCTCCATCTCCCAGATGGGCTACATCTTCTTTGGGCTAGGAACCGCAGTTCTACTCGGTGTTACAGGGGCTGCCTTCCATATCTTTACCCACGCTCTGGGTAAAGGGCTCTTGTTTATGGTCGCCGGTGTCCTCATCGTCCAAGTAGGACATCAACGTGGCCGAGATATCAACGCTTTAGGAGGTCTAGCGAGAAAGATGCCATGGACCGCGACTATTGCGCTCATCGCTGGATTAAGCATCGCAGGTACACCACCACTTGCTGGCTTCTTCTCCGAATTCTTCATCTTTGCTGGAGCTGCCTTTGCTTACAGTGTATGGTTGGTGATACTCGGTGTAGCCGGCTCTGCCTTGACAGCGGCTTACATCCTGTGGTTCATTAAACGCGTTTTCTTCGGTGAAACGCCAGCGGATATGGAACAAATCACCGAGAGTCCCTGGACGATGCGACTCTCCATGACTCTACTTGCAGCATTTATCATTATCATCGGTATCTGGCCGATGCTTGTGGTAAACCCAATCTTCGTTGCATTAACACAACAATTCCCCTGGTATCCACCAGGGTTTCCCCTTGTTCCCCCATAATGGAGGCTGAAAAAAGATGGCAATCGGACCGATAGAATGGATTCAACTCATCCCCCTCTGGCTACCCTTCGTCGGAGCACTTATCATAGCACTTCTTGGAAAATTCTGGCAAGATCGTCGTAAGACAATATTAGGCATCCTCGCCGCCGTCTTCTTTCTCATCAGCTTAGTCTTCGTACTTTCGCCCATCCTCATAGACTTGGGACCCCTGGGTTCAACCTATGGTCTTTACTGGCAACTCTTTCACAATGGCTGGGCTCCAATCGATATCTGGTATTGGCCACTCGGCGCCTATGATGCCGCAACTGGAGCCACCTTCTTCCGTATCGACTTACTCACCGTCTATATGGCCGTCATTTTCCTCTTTCTTGCCTTCTTCGTTTCCCTTTACTCTATCAAATACATGGAACATGACACACGCATCCCACTCTATTATGCGCTTCTCCTCAC
This sequence comes from archaeon, assembly GCA_016550425.1. Next base: position 8,938 of record JABXGS010000089.1, on the reverse strand, counting down.
ATTAATCGGTGGAATGATTGGGGTTATTTTTGCTGGAGACTTCTTCACATTGTTCATCCTGTGGGAAACCATGTCAATCAGCAGTTATGTCCTCGTTGCCTTCCGCCGCGATGAAGCCGAACCGCTCGAAGCTGGAATCAAATATCTCTTACTAAGCGCAGTCGGGTCCACATTGATACTCTTCACCATGTCCATTCTCTATGGATTAACAGGCACCATCAATCTCTATGAAATAGGGGTGGCTATCACTGCTCTACTCGCTGGTCCACCTGCAGCTAGCTCACCTATCTATGGTGTCCTCATCTTCACCATCGTAGGATTAATTATTGGGTTTGGTGTCAAAGCGGCAATTGCACCTCTCTGTACTTGGCTTCCCGATGCCCATCCGGCTGCTCCCAGTGGGATTAGCGCCATGCTTAGCGGCGTGGTCATCATGACAGGAGCTTATGCAATTATCCGATTACTCGTGCTCTTCTATGATCCGGCTGTCTTCATCTATTATGGAGTTGTGCTCAGTTGGTTCGCCCTATTTACCATGATCTATGGGAACCTAATGGCTCTCACACAAAAAGATCTGAAACGCCTTCTTGCCTTCTCCACCATTGTGAATGTGGGATACATAATCTTCGGGTTCAGCATTGCGCTAATGCCCCTAACCCTTTGGCTCCCCACTTCAGCCTCCGTGGATAGCGCACTCCTATACTCAGTGACAGGAAGTCTGGCACATATCTTCAGCCATATGCTGGCAAAGGGCATGCTCTTCTTAATCGCAGGCATTTTCCTACACCAAATCGGAACCCGTGACTTTGACAAACTCCAAGGCATTGGCCGTCGAATGCCCTTCGTAATGTTCTGCTTCACCATCGCAGCTCTTTCTCTCGCTGGCGTCCCGCCACTGGTTGGGTTCTACAGTAAATTCTACATCATCTGGGGCTCCATCATCGCCCAAACCTATCTAGCATCAATCATCATGGTGTTGATGAGCGCCTTCAGCGTCGTCTATTACTTGCGAATGATACAAATTCTTCTCTTCGCAGAACCAAGCCCCGAGGCTGCTACTGCCGAACGCCCACACTGGCTCTTTCTATTCGTCATTGGGGTTATGATGGTCTTCATTATCCTCTTCGGTCTCTTCCCCAGCATCTTCATTGACTTCGCAACCCAAGCAGCCTATGGCGCACTCCAACTGCTCCCACCATAAGTACATGCAGGCGTCTAAAATTTCCCTGAGAACGCCTTTTCATTTTTCTTTGTGCTTCACGGACCTAGTCCACCAAGCAGTCCCCGTCTTTGAATCCATAATTTCAAATCCCATTCGAAGCAAAGCCGTCCGAATCGCATCCGCTTGCTCATAGTCTTTGACCTTACGTAACCTCGCACGTTCCGCCAACAACTGGTCAATCAGTGCAGACACAATAGGATCCACACGAGGAAGAATAAGCCCCTCATAAAGGCTCCCGAACACAATCCTCCCCACATCCTGGAAAAATCGGAGCACGGAGTTAATCATTTCCCGAGTCATGATTTCATCGGCTTCAAGCAATCCTTGGAGTTGATTGACAAACTGGAAGATGTGATTGATGGCCGGTCCCGTATTGAAATCATCTAATAATGCCTGTTCAACCCGATTACGTGTCTCCTGTAGAATCCTCTGATTTTCAGTGTCTAGGGGTTTCACGTCATCGGAAACCGTTGATGCAAGGGTGTGGAATCTGCTCAGTATCTGCTGTAGTCGCTCAATCTGGTGACTCGCTCGGTCAAGTCCATCAGATGTAAAGGTGATGGGTTTTCGGTAATGTGTGGACAACAAGAACAGCCGAAGAGCAGCTGCATCATATTGGTCGATGGCATCTTGGACTGTGAGAAAGTTCCCTGTCGACTTTGACATTTTTTCGGTTCCCAAATTCAGGTGACGGACATGCATCCAATATCGGACATAGGGCAAACCTGTTGCCGCTTCACTTTGCGCAATGGCGTTCTCGTGATGGGGAAAGAGATTATCTTCACCACCACCGGAGATATCGATACTTTCACCCAGATATTTCATGGACATCGCGCTGCATTCAATATGCCACCCAGGTCGTCCCGGCCCCCAAGGACTATGCCAAAAGGGTTCACCAGGCTTTGCCCGTTTCCAGAGCACAAAGTCCCCCACTTGTTCCTTATCGTATTCATCCATATCGATACGCCCACCGGCGCCAGGTCGGAGCTTCATGGGATCCAAACCTGACAACTGTCCATACCGCGGAAACGCTGCGATGCGGAAGTAGACACCATCATCCGCGATGTACGCAAAGCCTCCATCCAAGAGACGTTGCACCAATTCAATCATCTCCTGGATATGCTGAGTGGCAATAGCATACGTATACGGATCCCGGATCCCCAAGCTGTAACGATCCTTGTAGTAGTCCTTAGTATGCCTTGTGGTAAGTTGCTGAAAGGCTTCACCACTTACTCGAACACGTTTCAAGATGTTGTCATCTACGCTGATATCAGTGATGTTCGAAACATGTCGCACCTCATACCCTAGATATTCTAGAAATCGCTCTACCACATCCCAGATGATATAGGTTCGGGCATGCCCAACATGCATTAGATAGTTCACAGTCAACCCGCAAGTATACATTCGAATCTTGCCTGGTTCAAGTGGGACAAACCGCTCCTTCTTTCGAGTCAACGAATTATAAATCAACAAATCTGTCGACTTTCGACGACGAGACACTGAAATCACCACAACCACCCCCCAATGGAGTTTATACCTTTACTCTTCTTTCCATTAATTGAATATAATTGACTTTGGTCAGAAAAGGAGATGGTATATGGTGTCACCGAGGGGCTAATGAAGGCAAACTAAATACCCCATGGCAGTTCACCAACCGTGATAGATTTCTAGTCTGCAAATAAATGTTGTGGGTTAGGCAAACTCAAGAGCCCAAACTAGAGGAAGCCTTTTTTACCTAACCGTTACTGTTGTCCTCTACTCCGAAGCGAATCAACCATACCGATGGTGTAAGAATTGGCTCCGATGCTCCCAGCGAAAATGAGTAACCTCACAGCCGTGGTACTGGACACTGACATGGACGCAACCTTGCGCCTTATGGCAAGCACCGAGCTCGTCCACTTTTCCGACGTGAAAGAAAGTCAGAAAAAACACCTTAAAGCCCTCACTCCAGTTGAAGCCTCTGAACGTTTCTATTACCTCTCCAACCTACTAACTCGACTCACCTCCCTCATGACAGACATGAAAGTGTATCGGGGAGGATCAGTCAAAAATCGTCTTGAAGTTCCTGACATCCCCGATGAAACTTACTTCGAAGCAATGGAAAAGAACCTCAAAGCCATCGAAGATGACTTCGCAGACCTCACCAAGAAGTTCGAAGCTGCTGAAGCCGCTGGGGACAAAAAGGTCAAAAAGGCAACGAAAAAAGAAATCGAAGCCTACGCCGAAGAGAAACGTTTTGAGTTGCTCGGGTGGGAAGAACTCCTCAAACGAGAACATCAAATCGAAGAAACGAAAACCCTCTTCGGCAAAACACATCGCACCTATGTCATGTATGGATGGATTCCAACCAAAAAAGAAAAAAAATTCACCCAAATCCTAGAAAAACACGGAAACGGCACCGTCGCCCTCACCATTGAGAAGCACATCGACAAACCCGAACACGAGCATTACGCTGGGGACACAGGGCCCCTCGAAGGTGCGATTACCTCTGAAGAACCCGTGGCGCCACCAACCAAACAAAAAAACTCCCGTTGGGCTAGAAGCGCCCAAATCCTCACTAACGCCTTCGGCCTCCCACACCATACCGAAATCGACCCAGCATGGTTCCTCCTCCTCAGCCTACCATTATTCTTTGGCCTTATGTTCGGTGACATCGGCCATGGGCTCTTACTTGTATTTTTCTCATCCCTTGGGTTCATTGCCAAGCGCCGGAACATCGATGCCGGCGAGATGGTCAACTACTTCATACAGGGCTCAGGGCTCCTAATGATGTTGGGCATATCGTCTATCTTTTTTGGCGTCTTATACGCCGAGTTTCTCGGCATTGACATTGCCGGTCTCCAAGTGGGTGGCGTGTATGTATATCAACAACTCAAAGTATCGCCCTTTGGAACAGGAATGCGAGATGTTCTACTCAATTTGTTCCGTTTCTTCGACTTTGAGGGGGGCATCAACTGGTTCGTCCTTGCGGAAAGCCCCTATAACGAATGGCTCGTCACCAGCGGCGCCCATGGCCATCCAACTCAAATCTGGTTCAGTGCCTTTGAAATGCCTGAACTTCTTCCTGCTTATATCGCCAGTCCGACCTGGATTCTCTTCGTCCTCAGTATCATGATTGGTTTCATCCACCTCAGTATCGCCATCGGCTTTAGTGCTATCAATAAGCTCCGCCACCGCGACTTTCGCCACGCTATCTTTGGTCCCATCATCTGGCTCGCCTTCCTCTGGGGTCTCGCTTACATGATCTTCAACTATGGCATCAACTTCATGAGCTGGCCCCTTATCGACATGGTCCTCTTCCTCATATTACCCGCCGTCATCATGTTCATCGGAGGTATCGTTGTTTTTGGCTTCATGGAAGGATTCATGGAAGGCATCGAAAAACTCATCGAAAGCATCAGCAACACCATCAGCTACTCCCGAATACTCGCCCTCAACATGGCCCACGCCGGCTTCGCCAAAACCTTCCTCTTCATCGGCGGTGTCGCAGCAGCTGAAATCAATTCTATCCTCTACCAAATAGCCACAGAAGGAACCATGTTCATTGTTATGCTTATTGCCATGCTCGTCCTCGCCTCAGTCTTCGTCCTCCTCATGGAGGGTCTCCTTTCTTTCATTCACAGCCTGCGTTTGCTCTGGGTGGAGGCATTTCTAAAATTCTACGCTGGCACGGGGTATGAGTATAAGCCGCTTGCACTCCCCGAGAAATGGACAACCACCGAACCCACTGCCAAGACGTGATAGCAATGCTGCAGCTGATACCCCCTGAAGCCATGGGACAGGTTCTTGCCACCTTCGGCGCACTGCTTGCCGCAGGTCTCGGCGCTCTAGGTGCAGCCATCGGCATCGGATTCAGCGGCAGCGCCATGATCGGCACCATCGCTGAAAAACCCGAAACCTTCAGCAAAAGCATGATCGCCGTCGTCCTCGCCGAAGCACTCGGGATCTATGGCCTCCTAGCCTCATTCATGATTCTCATGCAACTCCCAAGCATCACCGAACCCGCACAAGGATTTGTCGCCCTTGGTGCTGGACTCGCCATAGGCGTTGCCGCCATCGGTGCTGGCATAGGCATCGCATATGCTGGGAGTAGCATGTGCACCAGCATCGCTGAAGCCCCTGAAACCTTCAGCAAAAGCCTCGTCAGCGTCGTCTTAGCGGAAGCCCTTGGGATTTATGGGCTGTTAGCCAGCTTCATGCTCCTTATGAACATTGAAGGCGTCACAAATATCGCATCAGGATACATCGCCATCGCTGCTGGCTTGGCTATTGGTCTAGCCGCTATTGGTGCTGGAATAGGTATCGCAAAATCTGGTTCAGCATTAAGTAAAGCCTTGGTTCGGGCCCCCGAATCGTTCAGTAAGGGGCTGGTTAGTGTGGTGTTAGCGGAAGCCCTCGGGATTTATGGGCTGTTAGCCAGCTTCATGCTTCTCATGGAAATTGAAGGCGCTACTCTACTCACCTCTGGTCTTGTCGCAATCGCCGCAGGCTTAGCCATTGGACTCGCAGGACTTGGAGCAGGCATTGGAATCGCAAATAGTGGAGAGGCACTTTCTGATGCACTCGTAGAACGCCCCGAGGTCTTCAGTAAAGGCCTCGTCTCCGTCGTCCTCGCCGAAGCATTAGGGATTTATGGGCTGTTAGTTAGCTTCATGCTTTTAATGATGGTTCCCAATATCACAGTTGAGGGGGGTCAGGGATTAGTGAGTCTCGGCGCAGCGATTGCCATCGGTTTTGCTGCAATTGGCGCTGGATTTGGCATTGCTAAAGCAGGTGGAGCCCTTTCACGCAGTCTTGTCCGCGCACCTGACGCCTTTTCCAAGAGTCTCGTCAGCGTCGTTTTAGCCGAGGCTTTAGGAATTTATGGTCTTCTCTTATCATTTATGTTAATTATGGGAGCTGACAGATTGAATTCAGATCCTTCGATTTTCACAGGTCAAGGTCTTTTGGCTATTGGTTCGGGTATCGCTATTGGGGTTGCTTGTATCGGTGCGGGATTTGGAATTGCATATGCAGGCGAGTCGTTGAGTGATACGATTGCTGATCGACCTGAAACCTTCAGTAAAGGTTTGGTTTCAGTAGTTTTAGCAGAAGCACTAGGGATCTATGGTCTGTTAATCGGATTTATGACGGTGATGTCAATTGATAATGTCGCCGGCGTTGCCCAAGGGTTGTTGTCGATTGCTGCAGGCTTGTCGATTGCTCTTGCTGCTATTGGTGGTGGAGTTGGTATTGGGTTAGGTGGTGCGTCTTTGAGTCGAAGTTTGCGGCAAGCTCCAGAGACGTTCAGTAAGGGACTTGTAGCTGTAGTGTTAGCGGAAGCCTTAGGAATTTATGGATTGTTAGCTTCGTTTATGTTAGTTATGGGTCTTGATCGGGTTGTTATCGGAACAGCTTGGGTTGGTACGGCTGCGGCTGCGACTGTTGGATTGGGTGGTCTTGTTGCGGGTGTGGCGATTGGTTGGGCGGGGGCATCGATGGTGGGTGCTTTGGTGAATAAGCCTGAGGTGTTCAGTAAGTCGATGGTGCCAGTGGTGCTTGCAGAAGCGTTAGCGATTTATACGTTGCTTGTGGCGTTCATGCTCATCATGCAGATTTAGAGTGCGTTCTATAGGAATTGAGAAAAGGTCAAGAATTTTCTGGACTAGTTAGTACTCTGTTAAAGGGTAGTGTTATAGATGAAGGAAGATCGGTATAGCCGGTTCCGCGTGCTAGATGGAATTGGTGAAGTTGGTTTAAGGCGAATTCGTGAAGCGAAAGTTGTGGTCGTTGGGATTGGTGGGTTGGGGAGTGTGTCGGCTCGGCAATTGGCTTCGCTGGGAGTTGGGGCGCTTCGGATTGTTGATCGGGATATTGTTGAATTGTCGAATCTGCAGCGTCAATTACTGTATACGGTTGAGGATGTTGGGAAGCCGAAGGTGGAGGTAGCGATGAATCGTTTGAAGCAGATTAACACGGATGTTTTGGTTGAGCCGTGGGCGCTTTCGGTGACGGAAGCTACTGCGGATCGTGTGGTGAAGGGGATGGATGTGGTAGTGGATGGATTAGATAGTTTCAAGCCACGGTATGCTTTGAATCGTGCATGTGTGCGGCAGGGAATCCCGTATGTGTTTGCTGGGGCATTGGCAGGTGTGGGCAATCTTACTACTGTAATTCCTGGAAAAACCGCCTGTCTGGAATGTGTCTTTGGTGATTTGGATGAAGATCAGCCAACTTGTGCGACGGTCGGGATCTATCCAACGGTGTTGGGTGTAATCGCAAATCTGCAGGTGCAAGAGGTGTTGCATCTGATTCTTGGCCAACCACCTTTGCTAGCAAATGAACTTCTTATGTTTGATATCACACGTTTTCGATTTGACCAGATTCCCTTGCAGTCCTATGAGAACTGTCCAGTCTGTGGTCCCGGGGCGAAACTAGTGGAACCTGTGAGTCCAGCTGGGCTTGAAATAACAGAATTGTGTACGGAGGAGACGTTCTTGGTTCATGCACAGACTGCTATTCCGATTGATATCGAAAAGGCCTCTGCCCTTCTTCGAGCACATTATCCTATTCTAGCTCAAACATCACTAGGTTTACAACTACAGTTTGCGAAAGGAATTGAAGTCAGTATTGTTGGTGAGGGCAATATCTTGATTCGGGGGATTAATTCCCAACAGAAAGCAGAATCAATCTACCATCAAATTATTCGTGAAATTAGCGATGCGCTAGATCCACTCGAATGAATTCCAAAATGCTGGAAAATCGGATAAAAAGTAATTGTGAAGGCGCTCACGCTTTTGTGATGTCTTCCCAAGCCTTTTATCCTCTTTTGATGCAGTGCTGCAGAGGTTTTTGTTTATGAGTGAGACCGACTTGTTTTCAGGTGCTGATGTGATTGTTTCCATCAAAGTCACTCATGAAATTCGTGATGAAAGTGGATTTAACGTTCTTGAGAAAACTAAGGGTGAATTAGTACTTACAGAAAGGGAATTCGTGTTTTTAGAAGTTAAGGGCACATTTCGGAAGGAAAAGACACGGAGGCATGCCTTTCCTGTCGACAAACTCAGAGGCTATAGTTTTGAGCGATGGAGCGGAGGACCTACCTCACTGTACCTGACCTATGATACCGATTCTGGAGATACAAAATATCAAATTTATTCTTGTAGCAAAGGAGATTACGAGAAGTTCATTTTGAAAGTCAAAGAACGCAAACTCATCTAGTTTCTACTGGATTGGACGCATTAATTATCATCAGCTAATCGCGCATCGTAACTTTTTCGAGCTTCAATAGTGGCAAAGGGTTCGAGGTGGACAACCGTGTATTCCTCAATTTCTTCTTCCTCGTCACTCCGTTTTTCATGGAGAATTAAGTAAGTGCGGACGCCTTCCTTGACAGAAAGATAAGCCATCCTTTTATCAAGGGTAAGTAGGGACCAGCCCTGTTGTTTTGCGTAAGCTATGATCTCTTCGTCGGGATGTCCAACCAGATCTGAGTAATCGTGAACAGAATGGCATTCCCAACTTTCGGATGAGAGTAATTCGTAAAGTTGGCCTGCGAGTGTTTTAGGGGAGGTACTTAGGTTTTCATCAAAAAGGATGTGTTGTTTGTTCATTGTGCATTTTACCTCTTGGTGTCATCTTAGGAGGATTACTGCCAGATATTAGAGGATGAGGACGCGACGAATGATATTTGAATCTATTTGGTCTGCTTTGCCATTCATGAGGGCTTTCAAATTC
>JABXGS010000088.1 GCA_016550425.1 archaeon | reverse complement strand
ATTTGTCCTTTACCTGTTTTTGTTACTCGTGAGAGAATATACTCAATGGCCTTTTTTCGGAAGGTACAGAGCCATGTCTTTTGATCATTCTTAACCAGTTTGTAATAGGGGCAAGTGCGATATTTGAGGGTAAACCCCCCCTCGAAGTACTCGATTTCCACTTGTATCCCTAACTCACGATACATCTCTAAGAGCCGGTCTCCAATTTCATGTATCGTCCAAGGATAATCCAATGGAAATAGATCGTCTAATGTGGGTTTCACTTGCTTAAGGGCATTCTTTGCTGAATCTGCGGCAATTGCATCACTCACCATTTGAACAACTTCCCTTCGATGAAGAGGACTTAGGAATGGTTTGTCAACTTTCTTCATCACAACACTCAGTAGATTTTGGAACTCCTTGAAAGAAACTTGATACCCTAAAGCCTCAAGCATCGCTCCAATGATTAATCGTTGGCTAGCCAATGTTACCGCATTCATTTTCTTGAAGACTATTGAGAAATTTTCATCATCAACAAATCGAACGTCAGCATTGGGCTGAGCTTGGTGGATGTTTTTCTCAATAAACATTTGAGCGAGTTGTAATATGCGTGAATCATCATCGCTACCTAGCATACGAATAGCATTTGCCACTCGGAAACCCATATTTCGATAGATTTCGTCAAATCGTCGACGATCACTGTCATAGACTTTCACCGTAAAGGTCTCATATAGTTCTCGTGGAACTGGAATGGAATCCAAGAACTGTTCGTTTACTACGCCATACAGATTCAAATCACTCAACTGGTCCACAATATTCTGAGAGCTTTCTCCCACTAGCTCTACGTCTAATGTTCCGTGGTTATATTCAGTGGAGTATCGGTTGAGTTTCCATCCTCGTGTTGCCAAAATAATTGCTAAGCTTATTGTAGCGATGTTAGCCATGGGGGGTGATGTTGCTTGAAAGGTTATATGATATTGACTATTGGACTCATGATCGATTCTGTACTGCGAAATCCAATTCATTGCCCGAGTTGCTTCGAGCAATCCTTGCATGAATTCTTGAGGTACATCAGGCAATTCGCTGGGTTTGAGGAATAATTGAATATCCTCAATTGCAGTTCCTAAGTCTGTGACCGACACTTCAAGGTTCTTTGTTGCCCATTTCAAGAAGGCAGGTCCAACTAAGGCAAGTTGGTCCTTGAAAAGTAATGGTTGAAGGGTGGCTAACTTCTCCTTTAGGCTTTGAAGGATTAGTTGCATAGGATCAGTACGTCGAATTGCTGATAAATCTCTTCGAAGCATTTTGATTATAACCTCTTTTCGTATAATTCGAAGATCAAAATGGCAGCCAATGCCTTCCAGTATGATCGCGAGTTGTAGAGCAACTAATTCCGGTAGTCTAAGAAATACTACGGGTCGTAAAACGATTGAGTGATCCATTTCTCGATGGGAAGCAATCTCAAATCCCCTTGTTGTCTTGCTGATTAGCTCTATCACCGCTAGAAATTCACTAAATTGTGTTGGTGTTTTCCACTGGATGGCACTCTGAATTAGCTCTATAGTATGTTGTGCTTCCTTTTGTTGCCATTGAATGAATTCTTCCAGTGTTTGGTCCGCTAAAGCGATTTTGAGAAGTTCATCCAATAAGTCTCGGCGAAATGAAGCAAGCTCTAATGTTTCGCGTAGTTTTAGCTGTTCTTCGATTTGTGCCTTCAATTGACAATCGTCACAGGAACCAACTTTATCAACGCGAAGCAAGGTTTCCAAAGCTATTTCAAGAACGCGGCTTTTGGTCCCATATGTTCCAGCTAATTCATCTAAAATTGCCCCTGTTTTTTTGGGGATGGTTGTGTGAATATGAACCGACACCAGTGGGCCCTCATTTTGATGCGATGTACACTCGTTTATTAATGTTGTACATAGTGTACGCCTTAGGATCCAACAAATGTAAAAGAAAGGCAGTGATGACTGCCCTTACCCTTTCAAGATTTTCGGTTTTGAACCAGTAACTCGTTTTGGTGAGAACGAATGTTTCCTAGTCTGCATTGCATAGCTGATACGACTCAAAGCAAGCATATATGCAGCAATACGCATCGGAACATCATGTTCCTTAGAAAGCACTAGTACATCATGAAATGCGGTCTGCATAATTTGTTTGAGTTTACTATGTACTTCTTCCAGAGTCCAAAAATAGTTTATTTGATTTTGGACCATTTCGAAATAGCTAACCGTAACGCCACCTGCATTCGCAAGAATGTCAGGGATGAGGAAGACGTTTTGTTCATGGAGAATGAGATCCGCATCCGGTGTTGTAGGACCGTTTGCTCCCTCAGCGATTATCTTTGCTTTGATTCGAGGGGCATTTTCAGCAGTAATGACGTTTTCTAATGCTGCTGGAATGAGTATATCGCATTCAAGTTCCAGAAGGTCACTATTACTAATTTGAATAGAATCCTTGTAACCAATGACGGAACCAGACTGCTTCTTATGTTCCTTTACCTTCAGGGGATCCAATCCTTCGGGATTTAGGATTCCTCCTTTAGAGTCAGACACCGCAATGATTTTACACCCTCTCTCATGGAGAATTCGGGCGGCGTTGAACCCAACGTTGCCAAACCCTTGAATAGCCACCCGGATTTCGTCTAGGGGGACACCAAGTTCTTGAGCTGCCTCAATAACAGTGAAGACCAAGCCAAGTGAGGTTGCTTCTTCTCGGCCTTTCGAACCACCAATCCCCACAGGTTTTCCTGTGACCACACCTGGACAATATGCACCCGTACATTCGACATATTCGTCCATAATCCATGCCATTGTTTGTGCATCCGTATACACATCTGGGGCCGGAACATCTAATTGTGGACCGATGAATCGAACCATTTCTCTTGTATATCCACGGGTTAAACGTTCAAGCTCGCCTAATGACATCTCTTTGGGATTACACCGTATCCCGCCTTTACCGCCACCCAAGGGTAAGCCCACGACAGCTGTTTTGAAAGTCATCCAAGCAGATAGGGCAATAACTTCATCGATTGTTGTATCAGGATGATAGCGAATACCTCCTTTTGTAGGTCCCAGCGCATCATTGTACTGAGAACGGTATCCCGTAAAAACACGAACTGATCCATCGTCCATTTGGACTGGAATATTTACGATGAGAATTCGTTCTGGATGACGTAAAACCTCATGAGTGGCTGGGTCTAATCCCAGCTTTTCGGCAGCGAGATCCAGTTGTTCGAGGGCCGCTTCATAAGGATTAGGTGTAGGTGTAACTTCATCCAAGGTTTGGATTGTTGCAGAGACTGCTCTCTGTAATTGATCGATTACACGATCACAACAGATTGAGATTTTAGCAACATCACCACCGTGAATCCATTTGAAGTAATCGATGAACGCTTCGCGACGATCAGCGAGAAGGCTTGCTTCAGCTTGAGACGGTTGTTCAGCAAAATAATCAAACATTGCACTCAAAATTTGATGTTCCTGACGGGTTAAGCACCCATTTCCTGATGCATCATCAGGACATTCGACATTCAGATATTCCGCCCGACGAATCTTCATGGCTAGCTGTTCGAAGATAATTGAGGTTGTTGCAAAAGGAATGTTGTAATTCTCGGATAATGCCGTCATTAAGGCATAATGTGTGGATGTGAATTGATCCAGTCCGGCTGTATATTGAGGCTTTTCGGCAAAAAAGTCAACCATTAACTTCTGCAAGCCCAATTCAGTTGGTGTTAATTCAACCAGGTTCAGCATGTGACTTCACCTGGTTAAGATAGAATATGGTGTTCAACTATTCAAAGCTTATGTTCAAATTGTACACATATGTACATCAAACAACAATCATACATTTAATGTGGGGATGAAAGGAATTGAATGGATTGAGGTCTCATGCCGACTTCGACAGGTATTCCGGTGTTAGATGAGATTCTTGGTGAAGGATTAATTCTCGGTGAAAACGTAGTCTGGGAGTATGAAACAGGAACTTTTGTAAACGAATTTCTTCAGAACTTCATGAGGAAGGGGATAAATGAAGAGAAGCAAGTTATTTACTTAGATTTCATTTATCCACCACAGGCTTTGCTATTATTTCTTAAACCCTTAATTAGTTCTCTTCCTTCGGGTTGGGAAGATCATTTCTTAGTGTTAGATTGTTTCTCCGAATCTGGAGGTCGTGGGGAACTTGTATTCACGGATTTTTATGATAAAGCTCCTTCTTGGATACGAAAGGTCCCTATGTCCCGAGAGATTGAACGGTTCCACCACTTTTTTGGTCGTATCGAAAGGGAGTTTATTGGGGATGGAACCCGCCTTGTAATTAATAGCCTCACAGCAATGGAAATCCTTTGGGGGCAAGAGAATGCTCGGAGCCTTTTTGGCCATATCTGTCCAGCATTGTATGCATACAAAACCCTAGCTTACTGGACAATAAACCGAAATGCCCACAACAAAGAATTTCTTGCAGCGATCGAGCATACTACACAAGTCGTCATTGAATTGAATCGTGAAAACAACAAACGATTTATCCAGGTTAGGAAAGCTGGTGGACGTTACAACCCCAAAACATACGACGCTTACTCCTACACGGTTGATGGGCTAACAGTTTCTATTAATGTGTGAGTAATCTTTTTTACCATCGCTTGTGTTCCGCCATTCAGTACACTCCCCATTCCAAATACAGGTGTTGACTCTATGTTCAAGGTGTTAGCGACCCGGAAAATCGCTCCTGATATTTACGAGTTTGATGTTGAAGCCCCAGAAATTGCTGCTAAAGCTCAGCCTGGTCAATTTCTAATTCTCCGATTACATGATCAGGGTGAACGCATTCCTCTTACCCTCAAAGATTGGGACAGTGAGAAAGGTTTGGTAACCATTGTTTTCCAAGTTGTGGGCAAATCAACGATGGAGTTAGCTAAACTGAAGCCTGGTGATTTCATCAAAGATGTCCTTGGACCTTTAGGGCATGCCCCAACTGTTGAGCGATATGGGACGGCTATAGTGGTAGCTGGTGGTTGTGGTGCTGCTCCAGCTCTTCCACGGGCTCGTCAAATCAAAGCAGCTGGAAATTACCTCATTACAATTTTAGGAGCCCGGCAAGAGGATCTCTTGGTATGTGAGCTTGAACTCAACCAGATTAGTGATGAACTCCACATAACCACTGACGACGGTTCTAAAGGGACACACGGTTTTGTAACTACGAAACTCAAAGAGCTCCTTGAATCTGACCGACAGATTGATTATGTTTTCACCGTTGGACCCCCAATCATGATGAAATTTGTTGCTGCTACCACCAAACCTTTCAATGTCAAAACCGAATGCAGTTTAAACCCCATCATGGTTGATGGAACCGGCATGTGTGGCGCTTGCCGCGTTGATGTAGGGGGGGAAATGAAATTCGCCTGTGTGGATGGACCTGAATTTGATGCCCACGAAGTAGATTTCGATTTACTAATCTCCCGGCTTGACACCTATAAAGAACAAGAGACACAAGCTTTCGAGTCATATAAGCAGAAATGTTCACACAGTTAATACAGAATTTCCATTTGTCACCGATGTCCAATGTACATAACTTTTTGTTTTTAGTTTTCCTGAGTAAACTTGGGTTACTCGAATGGACTGGGTGTCCTTTGGAAAACGATTTGTTCTCCTTACTGTGATTTGTAT
>JABXGS010000087.1 GCA_016550425.1 archaeon | reverse complement strand
TGGGAGTAGCTCTTCATCCATCCGCATACTCAGACAGGTCATCAGCCACGAAACTCTCAGAAGAGAACCTTTTAGAAATTCGAAATCTCAGCTTCACTTATCCGCAAATGGAAGAGAAATCGCTTACCCAACCAGCGCTTCAACATCTTACCCTGTCTTTTCGTCCAGGAGAAATGGTCGCATTAATGGGAGCTAATGGCTCAGGAAAATCAACCCTCTTATTTCAGCTCATGGGACTTCTTACACCGGATTCGGGAACAGTTCATTTGAGAAACCAAAATGTCCATGAACAACCCGTTTCGAAGCTAGCTCGCGACATTGGTTTCATTTTTCAAAATCCCCTTCACCAACTTTTTGCGTCCACTGTAAAAGAAGAGGTTCTTCTGGCTTCAAAACATCTTGGGGTTCCAGAGCCTCAAGCTGCATCAAAACGAGCTAAGGAGTTGCTAGAAATCTTTGAGCTTCTAGATTACGAAGATCAATCACCGTATACCCTAAGCTTAGGGGAACAACGTCGCCTAACCATCGCCTCCATTATGCTCCATAACCCACAACTCCTCCTCTTGGATGAACCCTTCATTGGACAAGATTATCGCAACGTTCATCGCTTGATGACGGTTCTTCAACAAGAAGCTCTACAAGGTACGACCATTTTGATTGCTACCCATGACACAGCTATCGCTGAAACATACTGTCAACGGCTATTATTCCTCTTTGATGGTCAACTACTCATCGATGCCCCTGTCAAACAAGGCCTAGAATATACTGCCACGCTCGAACAAACAAAACCAAGACACAGAGCAACGAATACGGAGGGTGGTTCTGAAAAATGATGATGCGCACTTCCTCCTTTGGCTACCTTCAACGGAACTCCTTTGTTCACCGTTTAAACCCTTTGACAAAATTCGCAGTCTTAATCCTAATTGTGATTCTCACAGTAACCTTGGTCTCCGACATTATTTCCCTGTGTATCTTTGGTTTTCTTCTCCTCGGCTACATTGGTGCCGGTATCAATCTACGCTACGCCTTTGGGCGACTTCGACGGCTCCTAACCTTTATACTTCTCATTGCACTTGTCCAACTTCTCTTCACACCCTATGGGACAGTTCTCTTCCATCTTATACCACCCCTTGCACCTGGCTTCGGTCCTTTTTTCCCAATAACTATCCTAGGATTCGCCAATACCATCAATCTGGCATTTCGTCTCATAAACATCGTTTCAGCAAGCGCCTTATTCGTCGCCACCACCGATCCCAGTCGCTTCGCCGCTGCCTTGACCCAACTTAGAATTCCCTACCGATATGCGTATACTCTCGTCCTCGCCTTACGATTAGTTCCCCTTTTTGACGAAGAATCAAATACCGTTCAATCTGCCCAACGGGCACGGGGGATTCCTGTTGATCAAGGGCTTATTCGAGGATTCCTTCGTCAAATTAAATATACCTTCATGCCGCTCATATTTTCAGCATTGGGGCGTGTTGATGCCCTCACTCTAGCCATGGATGGGCGAGGCTTTGGCTATGCCCCGAATCGAACATTCCTCGCCTTCCCTGACTTTGTCGAAAAGGACTGGCTTATCGTCCTAACAAGTCTTTTCTTGACTAGCTTCTTTATTTGGTATTTCCTCATGATCACACCTTTACCGCATATCATCGGCTAAGATAAATCGTTTTTTCAGGAGTTTGAAAGGACTCGATGTCGGTTTCCTGATTTTAAATTTTATCTACTTTGTAGCCTTCATTATGCTAGTGAATGGAAAAGAAGCGCAATTGAATGCAGTTCACTAGGAAGAAAACTCTAATTAAAAAATACAGTCGAAAAATCCGGGGCCCATTATGGGGGTTTACACGCTTCCACCCTTACTCTAGCCACGTAACCAGATGCGGATTTTTCTACAACTCGAACCTGCTCAAATCCAGCGTTTTCAATCAGTCGAATGGATTTTGTCAAAATCCATAGACTTAGAATCAGTTTTCATCTGTATGGCGAATCGTTTAAGAAGAAGCCTGAAACCACCAATAGATGGTGGAGTATATGGGCAAAGCTGACAGTGTTTTCGAAGTTATCGGTCCCATAATGATTGGGCCATCCAGTTCTCACACCGCAGCAGCTGTTCGAATAGGGCAAATAAGCCGTGCTATTCTGGGAGAGCCGGTAAAAAAAGCCATTATCCAATTGCATGGTTCCTATGCTTTAACGGGAAAGGGTCATGGAACCGACAAAGCAGTGATTGCAGGATTAATGGGCTTTGATGCAGCTGATGAACGAATTAAATCCTCACTTGAACTTGCTAAGGATAAGGGAATGGCTGTTAAATTTCAAAAGGTCGATTTGGGGGATGATTACCATCCGAATACAATTCGCCTTCTCATCGAAGGCGACAGCAAAACGCATTTTGAAATCACTGCGATTTCTGTGGGCGGGGGTAATATCAGCATTGTTGAGATTAACAGGCTGCCAATTACCCTCTCTGGAGAATATCATACCCTGATTTCTATACATAGCGACCGACCCGGCATTGTAGCAAAGGCTACTGCCGTGATTGCGAAAAATAAAGTCAATATCTCAAATATGCATGTTAGCCGGCAACACCGCGGGGGGCTTGCTGCTATGGCAGTAGAAATGGATCAACCACTCCCACCTGAAGCACTGGCTGAACTGGAAAATGAAGCACAGATTGTGCGGTTAATTCCTCCCATCTATTGACCCGATTAGGTGAATGAGAATGTACTATGATTCAATGAAACAGCTTATCAAAATGTCTGGGCGAGAGAAAAAGCCCATTGGTGAAATTGTCCTTGCTGTGGAAGCAAAGCAAGAAGGTGAGGCTCCTGATACCATTCGTGGACAAATGGTAATTTCTTGGGAGGTTATGAAACAGGCAATGGAGCGCGGTGTCACTGAGGATGTGTATTCCGTTAGTGGCTTAAGTGGGGGTGATGGAAAGCTCTTTTTCTCACGAGAATCCAAATATTTGAGCCCATCAGTAACCCGGGCTGTTGCGCGAGCCTTAGGTGTGGCAGAAGTCAATGCATCAATGGGACGTATTGTGGCATGTCCGACAGCAGGAAGCTGTGGAATTGTTCCTGCAGCCCTGATGCTAGCTCAAGAACGACTTCAAGTGAAAGAAGAGTCCATTATTACGGCACTGTTTACTGCCGCTGGTATCGGAATCGTCTGTTCAATTAATGCCTCCATATCTGGGGCGGAAGGAGGTTGTCAAGCGGAATGTGGCGTTGCGGCAGCTATGGCTGCAGGTGTCCTCACCGAACTCGCCAGGGGAAGCCCAACCATGGTTGGCCATGCAGTAGCCCTCTGCCTGAGTAACATGTTGGGGCTTGTCTGTGATCCCGTTGCAGGCTTAGTTGAAGTTCCCTGCGTTCTCCGTAATGCTGGAGGGCTTATGCAAGCAATTCTTGCCGCAGACCTTGCGCTTGCAGGCATAAAGAGTCGAATTCCTGTGGATGAAGTGATTGATGCTATGGGGGAAGTCGGTGAAGCCCTCCCCGAAAGCCTTCGAGAAACTGCACAAGGTGGTCTTGCAAATACTCCTACTGGAAATCGCTATCGAAAAAAGGTCAGATAGGACTTTCCAATATAGACTCAATCTAATAATGGAATCAAGCAAATGAAGACCAAGGGATTCTTTCCAGTATTCCGGTAACCATGCTTCTCTTTAGGGGGAACATAAAGGAACATATCGGCTTCAAGGGTTGCTTCCTGATCTGGAGTAAATGCTATACCTTCACCAGAGAGAATGTAAATTTCATGATCCTCTTCATGTTCGTGAATAGGAATTTCGCCACCAGGTTGTACAATAAATCGTCGCATAGCAAATGTACGGGCACCATTATCTCGATTGATTAACCAGCGAACTGTGGTACCTGTTGACCCATATTTCGTGACCTCTTGTTGTGGGCGTTCATCAAATCGACCAGCAATCATAATCTTTTCACCTAATGTTGAAAACTTAAATAGGCACTCTACAGAGACTCTGCATAATACTATTGTATTAAAAACCGACTGATGAGCTACGAGAACACTTAATTGGTTGCAAACACACGCATACAAATACATTTGGATTAGAATAAGCTGGCGGGACAGACGATGACGAGGAAAGATCTAGTCAAACAAACCCTCATCTCCCTTTTACAAGAGGCTGAGCCCGCCGTTACCGATGATGCCCTCTTCCTCGGTAAAATGAAAATACATTGTACCGAATCAGGTTATGCGAACGTACAGATCAGTCGTCCCCTCGACATCGGGTATATAAAACAATTCTTTCAAGGTATGGATGTTTACGCTGAAGCCAATCAAGCCAGTGTTATCGTCAAAAAGAATTCTAATGTCTTCCTTTATGCGGAACCCAACGATAGCCAACGCATTGCGTTTGGTCCGGTAATGGACTATGAGCTTCTTGTATTAGTTTTCAAATACATCCGACAAGTCATGACACGTAATGCCTAAACTGGGAATATTATTCTACTACTTTTTAGGTGTAAGATGAAACCCTTTCGGATAGAGCTGAGAAAGATTAGTTGTTTCCACTTTACCCGAGGATCCCACGGCAATGACTTCTATGTCGGGAGAGAATTCGTACAGAACGCTGCGGCAAATCCCGCAGGGCATCACAGGTTCGTCACTATCGGAAACAATAACTATTTTTGTAAATCTCCGAACACCCTGACATACAGCAGTAAAAACTGCTGTCCGTTCAGCGCAAATCGTTGCACCGAATGTCGAGTTCTCAACATTGCAACCGGTAAAAACTCGGTCATCCTCGGAAAGTAAAGCAGCTCCGACACGAAACTTTGAATACGGAGCATATGCGTGCGTTTGAGCATCCTTCGCACGTTGGATTAATTGATTGTCGCTTAGAGACATGATTGGCTTTTCTCCCACCTAACATGTTGGGTTGGTGTTATTCCTGTTGATGCCGTATAATAGCACGTCGGTTGTCAGTTGTCACGGTTATTAAGGACCACTTAGGGTATTACCGCTAATATAAATGAGCTTTTAGAATTCCTTAATCCCCTAATCCTCCTATAAATCAGCTTAAACAGCTCAAAACTCTTAACTAAGTGTCTGATGTCTATTTCAAGGGATTTAGGGAATATTGTCGCTATATTCCGAAATCCAAGGGTTTAAATAGCATCTTTCGTGCGGTAGAATTGAGGATAAATTAGGAAGTGATTAAAACGACAGCGATTGAGTCCAGCGCAGCAACTACTACCAAGCGCTCGACACACAAAGCCGTCACATGTCCTGCCTGTGGACAACTCAACCTCATCAAGAGTAAGCTCTACTACTGGCTTCTTTCAAAAGACAAACAGGCACGCTGCCGCCACTGTGGGCGGGCAATTCGACTATAACCAACTGACCTGCTTGCACACTATTTCCCCTGCTCTTCTTTTTTGCCTGACGTTATTCATTCTATTTTCCATCAATCTGTCACACTTAAGTGGTGAATGTACTCTAACAGTGATACTCTGCCGCTCCAATCATCTTTAGTAGATTAGGTGTGTCATTCTATGAGTACCGAAAAAAGAAAGTTTAGTTGGTTAACCATCTTTCTAATTGGTCTCGGTTTTTTCACAACCGCAATTAGCTGGTCCCTTTTCAATTCCTACGTTCCAATCTTTCTTCAGAACTCAATTCTAAGTGCCATTCCTGCCTTTCCCTTTGTGGTTGCCCTGGCGGGGTTCTTCATGGGCATTGACAATCTCGTAGCAATTCTCATGAACCCCATTATGGGTAGTCGTTCTGATAAGACTTGGAACCGCTTTGGTCGACGGATGCCTTTTCTCATCATAGGCATCCCACTGGCTGCTGCATTCTTCATTGGACTGCCAATTGCTGCCACTGTCACTGGAATGTTTGGGTTGGCATCGCTGGTGATTCTCATCCTTGGCTTCGATATCTCCATGGCTATCTACCGGGCTCCCACTGTCGCGATGATGCCTGACTTTACGCCCTCAGAAAAACGAAGTCCAGCGAATGGGATCATTAATCTCATGGGTGGAGTTGGTTCAATATTTGCCTTCGTGGTTGGGTCCATGCTCTATCAAATAAACCCGATTCTTGCTTTCGGGGTTACTTCACTCATCATGATTTTAGCATTAGTTATCCTCGTCCTGGTGATTCGTGAACCTGAAATTCCTGAAGAAGTAGAAAAGGTAGATCAACCTCTGCGACAAGCACTACGAGAAGCGGTCAGTAATCGTTCCATTCTCAGTATCCTCATTGCCATCTTTGCATGGTTTATTGCTTTCAACACTCTTGAAACCTGGTTTACTTCATATGGTGTGTTCACACTTCTCTGGCCTGAAAATATTGCATCACTAGCAATGACTTTGTTTGCGCTAGTTTTCGTGATCTTCGCAGTTCCAGGCGGTTTAATTGCTGTCAAGTTTGGTCGTCGACGAACGATAATGGTAGGGCTCATTGGCATGATTATAACCCTCATTATCGTCCCATTTATGCAAGACTTCATCACGGTCTTACTGAGCCTAGGGCTGGCTGGTTTCTTCTGGGCTTTCGTAAATGTCAATAGCATTGTAATGCTCTGGGAAGTGAGTCGGAAGAAACAAGGCGCCTATACTGGTATTTACTATGTGTCAAGCCAATTTGCAGCAGCAGTCGGACCCATTGTCTTCGGTCTGCTCGCTGACATTCTTGTGCTACACTTTGGATTCACACTGGCTACCAAATGGTTACTGCTTTGGCCATATGCCATCTTCTTCCTTATCATCGCCTTGATCGCTATGTTCTTTGTCAGACGTGGCGAAGCTGGTGAAGAAGCAGAAATGGCTGAAAACACTTAATCGACCAAACGAGGTGCCCATCGCACCTCCCTCTCCTTTTTTCTCCACTTGTATGAGTGGTAGATAGTTTTTTCTAGGGGCTTAGGCTCAGTTGAAACACTGGGAGTTCTCGGAGTCACAGTTATGTCCGAAATCCTCGACCGTGTTATGACTTATCTAAAATCGATGAATCTCTCTTATGAGGTGATACCAGTGAATGGTGAGATTCATCGCATTACGGTTCCCTATTCTGTGCCAAAGGATTCTTTGAAATTCAATGTGATAATCGATGTTTCAGGTCAGTTTCTGCGGTTTTGGGTATTGATAATGCTAGCAGAAAGAATATCGAGTGAGAAGAAACGGACAGAGCTTTACCAGGAGCTTTTGAAGGCAAATGGGCACCTTGCAGAGGTCAAATACTTCATCACAGAGAAAGGTGACGTGGGGATTGTTGGACACGAAGGAGTCAAGGTACTTACGGTGGACGGCTTTCGCGAAGAATTTCGAGCTATTCCATATGGGATAACCTATTTTCTCACTGTTATCGCAAAAAAATTGAATCTGCACTTAAAGTTACCAACCAAGGACGAACTTTCCTTCTACTCCTAGGCTAGACTGAAATTTAACGAACGAAGCAACGTTTTATTAGCCTGAAACCTTGATGGTTCACTCCATTGGAGGTAACGAGTATGACCAAAACAATGGAGACAATTGAAAGCTATCTTAAAGAAATGAATCTGACCTATCGTGTCATTCCTGCTGAAGATCGAATCGTTCTTCCCTATACTATTGACGATCGCCGTTTCCTGCTCATTATTGACCGCAGCGATAAATGGGTGCGATTTTTTATCATAATCGTTGAAGTTGATGATTTGAAGAGTATTGATAAATCAAAATTATACAAGAGCCTTCTCGAGGCAAATGGACAACTAGCTGAAATCAAATACTTCATTACTGACCAAGGAGCCGTTGGAGTCATCGGTCATGAGGGAATAGCCTCCCTCAGCTTCGAAGGATTTCAGGAGGAATACAATGCCCTTCCCTACGCAGTATCCTATTTCATTGCGAATATTGCATCCAAACTCAAAATTGATGTCAAAGGTTTGCAGCAATAGATTATCAAGAAAATTAAATTAGAAAAGCAGAACTGCAAGCAATGAGGCAAGCTCCTTGGCGATAAAAACACTACTCATTGACTTCGACAATACTTTAGTTCTCTTCAATGAAGACCACTTTCTTCTCTCCTACGCCCAACTCGCGTATCCCTATTTGAAAGACTATTTCGATGAGTCAAATTTCTTTCAGAAGCTCTTGCAATCAACACTCCGAATGATTCATAACGATGGACGTATGAGCAATGTCGCTGCTTTCACACACGATTTCATCGCTGATACGCCAGCGCTTAGCTATGATGAGTGTATTAACCGCTTCCAGAAATTTTATGAAGAATCCTTTGACCAACTCAAATCCATTGTCCGTGTTGTCCCCTATGGTCGTACCCTTCTTGAGCGCGTCTTGAACGAAGACTATCAGATAGTTATTGCCACGAATCCCATCTTTCCTGAAATTGCCACTAAAATCCGTATCAGCTGGGCCAATCTTTCAGACTTGGATATCGCTTTAATGACACATGCTGAAAATATGTCCTATTGTAAGCCTCGTCCAGAATATTATCAAGCCATACTAGATATAATCCAGCAGAAACCGGAAGATTGCATTATGGCTGGAAATGACCCAATCAGCGATATGGCGGCATCAGAACTGGGGTTGCGAACATTCCTTGTTGATTTGGATCAAGAAAAAGGAAGACTGGGCATTCTCTCCAAGGAAGTCGGGAATTCAGCTAAGAATGGTATTGAAGCGTCTCAGTACCGAATCGATGGTTCGGGAACTTTGCATGATCTCGAAGACTTTCTATTAAATCTATAAGTTAGGATGATTGACCATGGATGCGTCTACAATAATTGCAGCAGTTCTGTTTGACGTTGATGGAGTAGTGGTAGAAAGTGAGCTCCTGCATTTAAAGACATTCAACGAAATCCTAGCTCCCTTTGAAATTCAAATCACGGAAAACGAGTGGAAAACGAAATTTCTTGGTGCTGGCTCTGTGGTCATTATGTCAACAATTTTTGATGAAAACGGTATCGCCGAGGACCCTGAACCACTAATTATGCAACGGCGAATCCGATATCGAGAACGGGTAGAAAACGGTGAGCTCCAATCAGTATCTGGATTTTCTTCTTTTTACGATACAGTACGCGAAGCGAATATTCCAATCGCCTTTGTTAGCACAGGTCATCCAATCAGTTTGAATGCAGCTTTAAAATCCCTTGGACTTTTAGACAAACATCCCGTGATCGATGCTACTCAAGTAATCCATGTTAAACCCAATCCTGAGCCTTACCTCTTGGGAGCCAAAACCCTTGTAGTTCCACCTAAGCAATGTCTTGTCTTTGAAGATTCACCGAGAGGTGTTACCGCAGCAAAATCAGCACAAATGACCTGTGTTGCTCTGACAACAACTAATCCTGCGAAGGATCTTGCTCATGCTGACTTAATCATTCCCACTTTCGATGGTTTAACAATTCAGACTCTTTGCGAAAAATTAGGCAAACACCTTAAAGACTGACTTATTCCGGGTAACGTTTGATCTTCTTGAGCTTGCAAACCTCACGAACAATCATATCGAGAATCTGGTCATCACCTTTGATGCCTGCAGGTGCATCAACGATTTTGTCTAATTGAAGGGGAATTCCATCCATTCGATACGCGGTTTGTACTCCATCTGCTTCAATGCCCACATATGCTGAAGGGAGAACAACATCAGCGATCTCAGTTGTGGCACAACGCTTAGGATCCAAAACAATCACAGGGATTTTCATCATTTCTTTCACAGCGGGCATAGGAAATGAAGCCGCGGGATCCGCTGCGATAGCAAAGAAGGCATCCGCTTCACCCCGGACTAACACGTCAACTGCACTCGTTTCTCCGGGCATATAGTAAGGGGCTCCATGCTCCAGGCTTATACAAAAGGGGTAACCGTAAGTCCATGTAGATACATGATTCGAACCGGTAACGTTAAAGTGCCCTCGCAAGGGCATAATCACCGCTTTTGTGTGATGATTCAAATCTGCGGTTAAATCGATAGCTGCCGTTACATTGTGGTCTTTTCCGTGGGTCTGGGTTAATCCCAATCCAAAGAAAATAGTGGTAAATTTGGCACTTTTGAGATCGTTCGTAAACTCCCGAATTTGTCGCATTGGGACCCCGGCTACTTCGGAGGCTTGTAGCTCTTTGCCTCGCAGAAGTGCTCGGACTGCCTGCAGCAGTTCATAATCCTTGTTCGGTTCAACGATAATCGAATTTGTAACCTGATCAGTGAATCGTGTGGGACGGGCATCGATATGATAGACCTTCCGATCTTCCACCTGTTGGAATAAGCCTTCAATAAATTGTGAATACCGTCGTGTATGCCGTGGATGCGCCGCAATCGGATTACAACCCCAATAAACAATCAGATCCGAATAGTTTTTGATTTTACCCAGAGTACAGGTGCCAATCCCAACACGTTGCGTGGCTTCAATTCCTGGGCCATGGCACACCGAAGAAGTATTGTCGACGACTGCACCTGAAACCTCTGCAAGCTCTAAGGCCTTCACATTTGCCTCATTGGAGGTGCTTGCTAATCCATAAATCACTGGACGTTTTGCATTGGCAAGGATTTTGGCCGCGACTTTCACAGCTTCCTCTAAGGACACCTGTTTAATTTGCGATTTATCCTTCCCTGACCGTATTTCAGGTTTGTAAATCCGATACTCATCTCGCACCTTCAGGAATTTGGTATGTCCAATACGACAGGCATTTAATGCTTCTACAATCGTTCCTTCCGGAACACGAGGGAGAGGACCAGTTAAGGTTACTGCAACTTCGATATCATCACAGAGGCAACCGCAAAACGGACAAATGACATGCTTTGTAATTCGTGATCGCGGGGTAGAGAGGATTGCATCGGTATCTTTGGTCGTCATAGTGTAAACCTCATTTAGCACCTAACATAGGGTGCAGGTTTACAGTGCAGTTCTGTCATTTAAGCGGTTCGCCCAAACTACGATTTTTTCAGCATAGCTACTTGTGGAATTATGGTAGGGGTGTATTCCAGGGAGTAAGTTTGGGAAGTTTTTGCCGTTGAGTAATGAAGCGGATAACTAAGATACCAATGATTGCACCAACAACTTCTGTGCCAAAGGTTGTAGCATAGAGGATTATGCTCATTGGACCGGTCGGCGGAAACAAGTAATTATAGTTAATCAGGAAGAGTGTCATATTCCAGAGCGTGTGTAACACGATTGGACCCCATAAACTGCTAGTTTTCTGGAACAGATAGCCCGCCACGATGCCGAAGACAAAGGAGGATAACACATAGTATACTGCATACCAGGTGGCACTGATTGGGTCCATAAACCCACTAAGCAATGAATTAATGGGCCAAACAATATGCCAGAAGCCAAAGAAGAGTGCTTGAATGATGTTAGCGATGTTCATATTCGTCTTTGTCATGAAGCATCGCATCATAAGTCCGCGAAAGATCCCTTCTTCCGTGAAGGAATTGATGATGTAGAATACAACATAATATCCTATCCATATCACAGGTGCTGTGGTGAAACTCAATATGGGACCGAGTCCCAATACAATTTCAACGAAATATTCGAGAAAGTAGGGGAGTACGAAGTAGACAAGATAAATTAGAACGCCAAGCACTAAGTTGATAATGAAATGTCGAAAGTGAATCCCAAGAACTGAAAATGTGCGATATAGAATACCGACGTAGAGAAATAGTATGACAAGTGGAATTACTTTGGAGAGAATAATACTCCAATTCGTCATATGTAGTTGTAACACGAAGATATCGATGATTCGAAAGATCATCGCGACGACAAAGAATAAGATTGCTAACAAAATGGGAGGTAATAAGGGCTTACGTATCAAAGTCTTTTCAGTCATAACAATCAGACCCTAACCTTAGAGCTAAGTCCAACGCGATATCAGGGTTTTTCAATGCATGGAATCCGGGCAGTTAGTATTTCTTATTTTAGATGAGAAAAAAAGAGTTGATTCCGAACTAGCTAGTTCGGAAATAATTCCTGGGGAAATTATTACTGATGACTGCTTGGCTCTTGGACCAATTAGGTCTTATTTTTTTAAATAGTAATTTTTTACCTCTAGGCATCATATAACAACGATTATTCCATATCCCCCAATGTTCTGCATTCACTATGGAAACAAGAGTAGGATTATCCACAGATGTCCAGTCCAAATTAGCGGTAAGAAGATGGTGGCTGTGAGACTTGTGAGAGCGAGAAGAGTATTGATGGAGGGTCCAGCGGTGTCTTTGAATGGATCACCTATGGTGTCGCCAACTACTGATGCTGAATGTATTTTATGGTAGTTAGGCTTATCGTGATCGTAAGCAGGGGATTCGATGAATTTCTTGGCGTTATCCCAAGCTCCACCTGCGTTATCCATGAATAAGGCAAGGATGAGTCCAACAATAACTGCACCCGCAAGATAGGCGGCAAGTGCTTCGAGGCCCAAGATGATTCCTGTAATAATTGTGGTGATGATGGCGATGATAGTGGCTGGTAGAAGTTCGCGTAAGGCGCCTTGAGTAGAAATTTTGATCCCCCGATCATAATTTGGCTTGACTGTTCCTTGGAGAATTCCTGGCTCATCTCGGAATTGTCGATGGATCTCATGAATAAGTTTGTCAGCATTTTTTTGAACACCCAGAATTAAAATCGCTGAGAACGCGGCTGGCAGTATACCTCCAATTAACGCTCCTGCAAGCACAATGGGATTCAAAAGGTCGATGTAAATGACCGTACCGCTTAATTGAGAAGCGAGCTGAATATAGGCTGCAAAAAGTGCAAAAACTGATAACGCTGAAGCACCGATGGCAAAACCTTTTGTGATCGCCTTAGTAGTGTTTCCAATTGCATCCAGTTTATCGCATTCTTCTATTGCTTCTTTTGATGCTCCGGATTGCTCAATGATACCCCGCGCATTATCTACAATTGGTCCATAAGCATCTGCACTCACTACTAGACCATTTGTGGCAAGTAATCCAACGGCGGCAATCGATACTGAAAAAACACCAGCCTGCCAGAACCCAATTGGTCCAGGGATAGGAATTAGGGTTCCAAGAGTAAAAGCAGCTACCAGTGCAACTGCAATTCCCACTACTGAAGGAACAACGCTTAGAAGACCATATGAATAACCAGATAATGCTAAGGTTCCAGTGCTTGTTTCTGCAGATCTTATCATACTCTGTACAGGTTGAAATCGTCCTAGCCCATAATTGTTAGTAAAGATATCTGAGACGAATCCGATAAGAACTCCGGCTAAAAGCCCAAGTATACCCGCAACAGCAATTACAATGGGTATCTGAAGAAGGAATAAGACAATTACCACAAGTACTCCAAACAGAATAGTCGAATAATAAGTTCCATGATTGATTGAACAATCCGGCTCGCAACTCTCACTTGTACGAACCGTGAAAACTCCAATAACAGCTGCAATCCCACCTAAGGTTGTAATTAGAAGTGGAACCATTCCATACGGAATTATTGGGCTGATCCCGTTATTAGAAAGTGCTAGGTCGATTGTAGCACCTAAAATTGATGCTGCTAAAATTGCAGCAATGTTACTGTCAAAAATATCTGCTCCTGTTCCGGCAACGTCACCCACATTATCTCCGACTGCATCTGCAACCGCTGCTGGATTTCGTGGATCGTCTTCTGGAATATCGTAATCTACTTTTCCAACAATGTCGGCTGCAACATCCGCCGTTTTTGTGAAAATTCCTCCTCCAGCTCTTGCGAATAAAGCCACACTGCTAGCACCGAATGAAAAACCAACGATAATCTCCCACAGAGCAACTTCACCTTCGACTCCGAGAAAAGGAAAAACAAAATTCCAGAGCATGTACAAGGCTGCAATTCCCGAAAGTGCTATTCCGCTGATAATTAGGCCCATGACGGATCCAGCTCGGAAAGCTACTCGAAAAGCTGGTTTCATGCCTCCAGCTTCCGCTGCTGCTGCTGTGCGGCGGTTTGCTCGCGTCGCAACCATCATACCAATATATCCAGCAAGCATGCTAGCTAAACATCCTATGATAAAGGATACGGCCGTTGCTAGCGCAATGGAAATAAGAGTTGCCGATCCAAAGAAAAACTCAGCTACAGCAATAATCACAGCCATTACGATTGTGAAAAAGGCAAGAATCCGATATTGGACCGATAGAAACGAGTGGGCGCCTTCTTCAATGAGGTTACTCACTTCTCGCATCTTTTCATTTCCTTCATCTTCACGCATTACTAGTCGATAAAACAAAATAGCAACCAGAATCGCTAACAACCCAATGAAAATTGCGAGACTTAGAATGATGACTGTAATCATGAATATCCCAAACTTAGTGGAATGCCATCATACTAAGCTCTAGAATTGCGTATATGCGCAAACAATTCCTGCAAGGTCAATACCTGCTTGTCTGGCGCTGGAGTCACTTTTGCCTTCAAGCCTTTCATAGTCGGCATACCTGTGCTATCTGTATCTCCACTAATAACGCAATTCGCCCAAGGACCATATGGAATAAAACCCATACCCTCACTGGGGCGAGGTGCAAGTTCTGCCCGAAGTACTACAGTGCCATGCTCTGTGGTAACCTCTACGATATCACCAGGTTCTATCTTAAGTTTCTCCAAGTCCGTCGGATCAAGGCGAATCTGAGTTGTTGCCTCATGGTAAATATCGCTTAGTTTTCCAGCCTCAAGACCGACACCTTGACGGCGAGTCCGACCGGTCAGTAACACAACTTCCAAGCTAGGCATTGTTTTTCGACACTCCACTTATGAATGCCACCGATAACTGATTACCTTTAATAAATCTCTTGCTGAAGTCCAAAGCAGCAAAAAACAGCTAATAGTTTATGCCGAAGTAAGCCGCACAATCCAACCCTGCGAAGACAAGGTGCCAACAATCACATGGTTTCGAAGGATATTCTCCTTCTCGTCACGAACCGCCTCCACCATTCCACGGATCCTAACCCGGTCACCTTTGTTGAAAACTGCTGCAAACACTCCTTCAAATGAAATTACTTCCGTTAACGCAGGTAATTCTGTATACCCCTCCTCCATGTTGATATCACCCACAAAATATCGGGCTGGCACAAAGAGGTTTTCCTCATCCTCAATAATCGTGGCTGTGAATTCAACAGCTTCTACCGGCGAATAGGTTTCAGCTCCATATTGGTTCATGATTTCCCCGTCCATTCGAACTGCGCCTATCGAAAAAGCTGTTTTTCCAAATCGTCCACGTTGCCAATGTGACCACGCAATTTGTTCTGCGTAGCGAGCAGGAACTCCCAGTATCCTTACCTGCCGCAATTGCCATGATTGAACCTCTTCCCCTGAGTAGGGCTTGACCTTATTCTCTCCAAATAACTCGTCCATCACATCCCGAACACGTTGCACATTCTCTAATCCATACACGAGCAAATCAATATCGGAAAACATTGGATTATGAATTTCTAAAAGAATCGATCCGGAAACACCAAACCTGCTCAAGTCAACTCCACTGGCTTCGGATAGCAGAGTAACCAACGCCTTCGCCTTTGATTCCAGCGGATCTTGCGGATCGCGGAGTATCTCAGCCATTCGTACCTCAGGTAAATAATAAGCAACAGTATTCTCCCAAGGAACCAATGGCAGTTTAATCCCTCGTACTGGATCAAGTTTGATGTATTCAGGAAAATGTTTCAGTAACCAACTACTGCTGGATTGCACTTCAGCAGCACTATACACTTGCATCATCCGCTGGTACCGAACACCTCCCCGTTCCCATTTGCCCTTTGAATCCGGACGGTACTTCAAGTATGCAGTATATGCATTTGGGGGATGCAAATATCCCACAACAGTAAAAAATAATCCCTCTTTGGTTTCGATAAAGTCTTTGTCTTTTGGAAGCCGTGCCACCCCTAAACCACCAGCATACTAATCAAATGACATTACGGGGTAATAAGATATCTGTTGGTTGAGCACCTAACAAGAACCGACCCCACTTTTCTTTCCCACATTTGACTATTTCTACCATGCCCTGCACCACGACAGTTTCGTCTTGGCGGACCTGTTCAGCAAATCGTCCACGAAAACTGACTATCTCGCGCAGGTCTTGAATTTTCTTTCCTTTCAAAAATACTACATCATCAATTTCATAACGGCATGGAGTAAATAGACCATCACGATCATCAGAAATCGTACATTGGGCTCGAGCCTGTCCAATCGGTTCGTATATGCAATCCCCATATTCCTCTTGAATCTCATCCCAATCCAGTATTGCTCGAATGAAGTAGTGGTGCCCCCCAAATACTCCATGCATGGACTTCAACCCATCAACTAACAGCATCTTTTCGATGGGGATACCGGTCCCTGACCACCGTAAGTTGTAGACGGTTCGGTATGTGTCCAATCGATACCCCGAAATTCCTTCTTCGGGTATCAAATGAGCCCGGCGTAATGCCAGCTGTACTGCTCGTGCTTCTCGACGACCATACACGATCAAATCAATATCTGAGGTCTCTCCATGAAGATTTACTTGGACACTACCAGAAATCCCCAAGGCGTCAGCTGAAACCCGTGCCTTCTCCTCAATAATATCAGCAAAGGTAACCACATCTTGCTGCAATGCGTCTCGTTGCTCAAGCTCTCTCAGTCGAAGAAGCTGTTCCTTCGGATGAAAGATTTCCCGTATGAAAGAATGAGGTATGTTCTGCAATTCTGTTCCAAATACTTTGTCATGGTATAGATAGTGTGGATAATGTTCTCGCAGATAATCGAAGCGTTCAGTTAGATGATAGACCTTATCATAACGTTGCCCATCTCTTTCTCGCTTCCCATTCGGCGAGGGATAATATCGCAAGAATGCGATAACTCTATCCGGTGGATGCACGAGTCCCTTGACATCAAAAATAAGCCCTTCAATGGTTTCAATGAAATCGCCTTCTCGAACTATCAATTTACTACTAATACGATGCACCACCTAATATTGAAAGGACTCCTACCCTGAATTCCGCTAAACAAATATCTTTCGTATTTAATTGTTAGAACTCGAGTCCCAAAGATGGAAGAGCGAATTCATCCTCAGACCAGGTCCAATATGACCCATTCCACTTATGAGCAATTCGTGCAGGTCCATAAGATCCCATATTGCGATACTGTTGCATCTGCCACACCTCATGAACTCCCTCCTCCTCAAGTGTTAGTGAAAGAAGATTTAGAATAGTTCCAAGGCTCCTTGCGGGCACATACACATTAATAACACAACCCATATTCGAAATTGACACGAAACCCTGTGGCATTTGTGCAACAGCCACAGCCAGCTGCTCTGCAATATGTGGCTCGCATCTAATTGCAAAAGTAATGAAAAAGGGGAGTTGTGGCGTCCCAAAAGTGAAAAAGGGTTCCAATGTCCTTTCTTTGTGGAGACGGTTCTTTCGTGTAGATACAGTTGTTCGAGGTGCTTTGATTCCCACTGCTTCTAATCTGCTTAAAATTTTCTTCATTGGTGCATTACTATCCCCACCTAATAAACAGGCAAGATAATAATCAAGGTCATCGAAAGGACGTGCTAGAGTATTGGATAACCCTCGTGGCTTTGGAAGAATCGCCCAGTTTTCCCGTACAAAATTAAGAAGGCCGAGAGTTGAAACATCACCTTCAATCATCCATGTGCTGGTTTCATAGTCAAAATGATCAAAGCAAATCGATTGGTTGTATTTCTTAATTTGGTGGAGCTGGTACTCTTCGAAGAACTTTTCGCTTAACAATTTAATTTGCTCTGAAAAGAGTTGTGTGGGTTTTCCTTGATCCGGGATCAGAAAACCGGCAAAGCCCCTCTGAAATGTTGTATCAAAATTCACTCTTCTCAAATAAGTGGACATCTCTTCATTTAGGACCTTTGCGAGATTCTTCGATGCTTCAACACCTGAGGTAATGAAGAAAATCCCGTAATGCCGTAATTTAAACCGTCCCCAGTCAACCATATTGGCAAACCTTAAACCAATTTTCTCTTCTAAGGTCTTGATGTCCTTTCGTATCGTAGGCAGACTGACATTCAACTCTTTTACCATTTGTGCCTGCGGCGTGTTGGGGCGTTGATACAGCAACGTCATTAACCGGATTTCTCTTCCAGTTATCCGATCGGCTTCTTCAGAGATTAATCCCCGTAATAGATCCCGGGTAACCTTCTCATAAGAAGTGATGTTGAATCGAAGGATGACCTTAAGTCGTCGCAACAACGAATTATACGTTCGTTCGCGAGGTGTCACAACCATGCCATCGAATTCTTTGTACGGTTGGAGCCTGTGATCTTCTTCGTTAAGTGGTACACCTTTCACTCGTTTTGCATAAAGTTTCAGATTATCGAGTAAAAGATCTATTTCGAATAGTTCTTCGCTTGGGCGCATATTTTCATGAATATTGTGCTTCAATGATGAGAGTAAATCTGCTACTTCAACCACCGATTGCACGCGCGCCACACCATCGTCAGAAAGAAAGAAACAGGCATAAAAAGTTTCCTTTTGACGAAAAGTTGAAATTATAGAAGATGACTCAAAATCCTGTTACAGGAATGCATCACCATTAACGTGTTTAAAGTCTATTCTAAGCTCTGGATGGTTTTTTTCGATGAATCGGCTTTTTTGTCAGCTCCGTTCACCGCTCTCTGAACGGATACTTAAAGGCTAGTATCCATTGTTTGTAATAGATTCCAGCAAACACACTCGCAAGGGAAAAATTACCGGATGTGAAAAACGCACAATGGGTCCGTGGACATCTGATGTTTGGCCGTTCTAAAGAACGGATAAACTGAGTTGGCTTGCTCAGTACGAATATCACTACGGCATTGTGTTCACGTTCTTATTTTTCCTAGTTGTGTTTAGAAAGGTGGAGAAAAAAGTGGCTACAGAACTGATGGAAGAAACCCAGCGAATGATTGGCGTCACGGACGCCTACCCAATTGATCTCTGTATTACCCCGAAGACGGGATGTGAAGACCTCCGAGAAATCGGAGCAATTGGTACCTTGCTATTAGAATTAGTCAAGGATACCTGCGGCCTTAATGGTCGGGTCATCGTTGAAGCGACTCCCAGCGGAGTTCGCGTACGCGTTGAGCCCAATGGTCAAGAAATCTCTAACGTCGCCAGCATCGGGGGTGCGTAACATGGCGACTCTGAGGGGAATTGCCGTGACCACAGGGACAGAAAACGCAAGCGACCCAATTTTACGACTAGCCCGATCCTATTTGCGGTCGCATAATGTCACGGAGCAACTTGACCAGCTCGAGAAGGTTGAAATGACCGATGTGTTCCGCCTCCTGGAACGCCTTTCTGAGCAAGTCGATCGAGTTGAACTACGTCGACTCTATGACCTTCTCACGGAACTCGCTGTCGTCCGAGAGAATCATCTTCTTGTCAAGAAGTCGACGCACGAGGCCCGACTGATCAAGGCTATTCAACACACGGGTCGATTGGGTAAATTTGTTAGCTTAGTCCTCGATGAAGCCACTTAACCAGTCACAGTGCTCTGTCCCAGTGTCTCTCGCCTGCACTGGGGCAGAGTTCGACTGGTTTACATGGGCTGCGTCGGGAAAAAGCGAAAATGACCAGTGGGAAATTGACCAAGAAGGGCTCTGGGGCCTACTGTATTATTACTAAAAGATAGGGTTTCTTCCCCTTTCTTGGTTACCTCCACACCATTGTTGTTTCTGAGAAATTAATCGAGAATTTCTAAGAAGTCTTCTGGCTCTTCGCCTTCTTCGACAATAATGATTTCTTGACGACTTGTGCGTTGTGCATCGTAACCTTCGGCGATGTTCATCGCTTCCCATCGTTCAAATGCTGTGGATTTTTGACCACGCCAGATATAGATTTCATTATAGGTATCTAAAAGGAAGACATCATCCGACGCGAGGGATTCTTTCGAGCAGTCGACTTCATAATACAAATTCAAATCGTCTTCGATATGGACACGAAACAGCTTGAATTCGTGGTGTTTGAGGGCTACACGTTTTAGAATTCCTTCGGTGTCTTGTTCTGTAATCGTGATTTTGTCTTTGAAGAGTTTCAAGAATTCTTTGGGTTCCTTACCTTCGCTAATCGTGACTAACTTTGCTGCTCCCTTCCTATCTTGGTCTTTCCATACGGATGTGATAGCTCCGATGAAACGTTCATCTGGAGTGGCTTTTTTTCCAATCCATGAATAAATGACACTTCCCGTGTCAACCAGGTACACATCGCCCGTAGCGAACTCACTCAGGTAATCTGAGGGAACTCGGACCAACTGGTCTTTTTGGACATGATATTTGATGATTTTATCGCCCATATGCTACACACTCGAGGTATTCCACTGAAATCAGTAATGCACTGATAAGATTGCAGCAGTGGTTCTCGTCTTTATAGGTTTCCTTCAGTATTCGTCCTTGACGTCGGCAAACTCTTAAGCGGGAAGAACGGAGTCCCGAACGACCTGATTATGCCTTCACCTAGCACTGGTATTTCCTCATCGTATTCAGTTCATTCCTTACCCGGCTTAGCCATCATTAAAGAAGGCGATGATGTCGGGGTTCAGATTTGCGATGCAAGTCGAAAAAGTGGATTCTCGCTACAAAATGGTGATATCTTAATCATCGCCCAAACTGTCATTTCTCGCGCCGAGGGACGTATCATTAAACTGTCAACGGTTACCCCCTCCACTCAGGCTATTGAAATAGCAAATAAGCTGAATAAACGACCTGAACTTGTCGAAGTTATCCTCCAAGCCTCAGAAAGGGTTGTGCGAGCTGAGCAAGGTCATCTCATCGTAGAAACCCCACATGGTTATGTTTGTGCGAATGCTGGTGTCGATTCTTCAAATGTTCCGGAAGACGAATGTGTAACATTACTTCCCGAGGATCCAGATCGTTCAGCGAATGAAATAAGAAATTCTATCAAAACACAATTGGGCATTGAGATTGCGATTATTATTTCCGATACACATGGTCGTCCCTTTCGTGAAGGCGCGATTAATATCGCCATCGGCATTGCTGGGTTTATACCAATAAAAAATTACATCGGGTTGACCGACCTCTTTGGGTATGAGTTACGCACAACCAAAATCGCAATCGCTGATGAACTCGCATCCGCTGCTGAATTATTGATGGGTGAAGCTGATGAAGGAAACGCAGTTATTGTGATTCGTGGATACTCCTATGAAAAAGGTAGGGGCTCTGCAAGAATGCTTGTTCGAGAAGCAGAAAGGGACCTCTTTCGTCGGTGAAATAGAATGGCGAAAAAAATCAAACGAGTTGGAGTCGCTTCAGCTGAACCGGAGGGCTGGGAGACAAGTCGGGTTGTGGATGAAATTGAGCGCCGAGATACCGACTGTGTCGTTTTCAACATTATAGAAACAGTTGTCCGCGTAGGTGGTAAACGACCGCGTGTTCAATTCAAAAAAGAAGATTTGACCACTTTGGAAGGAGTATTTACGCGTGCAGTTCCTGGTGGCTCATTGGAACAGGTTATTTTACGAATGGATACTCTTCACTGCCTTGAGCGACTTGGTATTCCTTTTATGAATCGTCCTCAGGCCGTTGAAAAAGCAGTAGACAAATACTATACTCTAAGGCTATTAGAATTAGCTGGAATACCTGTCCCACGGACAACAGTGACACAATATACCCGAGATGGTCTTCGCGCTTTTCGACGTTACAAAGATGTCGTGGTGAAACCTCTGTTCGGGTCAGGTGGAGTGGGCATGACTCGAGTCAGTGACCATGAGATTGCCAGGCGTGTATTTCGTTCACTGGAGGCAAGTCGCTACGTTATGTATATTCAAGAATATCTCGAACATGGAAATCGCGATATCCGGGTCTTTGTAATTGGAAACAGAGCTATCGCTGCTATGACTCGGATCGGAGATACTTGGAAAACTACAATCAGACAAGGGGCAGAACCACATCCTTACCCTCTTACATCCGAATTAGCCAATCTAGCAGTAAAATGCGCAAAAACAATTGGACTTGAATATACAGGTGTTGACATCTTAGAAACAGAACAAGGATTAGTTGTTACAGAAGTTAACAGCAGCAGTGGATGGCAAGGGTTGCAGCAAGTCACTGATATCAATGTGGCTAATGAATTAGTCGACCACTTTTTCAAAATAATCCACTCCAAATCAAAATGAGCTCTTCAATTAGATGTCGCCTTTCTGGGGTAACCAACGTTGGCGGCTTTCATCCCATCGGTCTGCCGTTTTGGTAGACAATTGTGGGCTAAAGGTGGGTTCATAACGGATTATCTTGATGTTGGAAACGCCTTCAATCTGATCAAATGTCTCCACTAATAATCCGGTGATTGAAGTACAACGACTGGGTCTTTGAAACGTGAACGTTATGCCTACATCTGTTCTTAAAGAGTAGGTGTACGGAAGTATTGAAATGAGCCGGTAAATCGGTTCTATTGCCTCTGGAGTACAAATAATACTAAACTTGACCAACTCTTCAAAGTCAGGAATATCATACCAAAGCAATGGATAAATCGTGCCCATCTGGTACAGTTTCTTCAGTCGATTCCATATTGTTTTTCTAGATAATGAGTAGCCGTGCCGTTCTAACACTTTCTGACAAATATCCGTATATCGCTTTTTCCCAAAGACATATGCTGTGGACACAATGATGAAATCAATCCTATCAAAACGATTAAAGTCACCAAATATCATTCCACGGGGCGGAAGCTGGCTTCGCTCTTGGTGTGATAAGAACTGGAGCATTCCGGCTGAGAAGGTATCTGCGTTGAGCATCCATGTTCCAGTCAAATGATTATAATTTTCGAATGAGATGTCAATTTGAAAACTGTGGACCTGAAATATCGATAAATCTTCAAGAAAATTGGAATTCAACCATTCTACTCGTTCTGCAAACATTCTTTGCCCTGATGGTTGATCTGGTATGAAATAATAGAAGAATCCATCACGATAATTATGGTCAAAATTAAGGCGCTGTAAAAAGGTGGGCTGGGTTCTCCGAAAATATGTTTCCAATTCTTGAGACGCATCAAGCGATTTAGTGCGAAAATCTATCTCATAAGAATTTAGTCGAAATTTGTGACAGTCAAAATCATAGAGAACGGCCAAAGAGAAATTTTGACGGAGCTGTGTCAACTCCTGTCGAATTACCTGCGATGTAGTGAAAAGTCTCTCAGCGAGTTCATATTGAGCTGCTAAAGGCTTTTTATGCAATTCTTCAATAAGACGAATCTGTCGAAGTGTAAGGCTTTCCATTTGACTTGAGACGGCTGTTGACGCAATGATGTTTATTATTTGCTGAACGTTCGTAATCTGATACCGATCGATAGTTCTCAATCGGGCTTTAAGACCTTCAGCTGTATTCTTTCCTTTTCTAAATGTAAGGTGGCTGAACTGGGGATGCGCAGGATATTCTTTTTCTTCTTCGGTTAAATCAAATCCATCCACCCGTTTAATGAAGAGACGAACATTTGTGAGAAATTGGCGGAGATCATCTCGGTCCTCTACTGGTTCAGAACGCGATATTATATTTTCAATGAAATCTGAGTCGATGGAAGGCGAGTTTCTTGTTCCTACAGTTTGAATTCGTTTTAGTGTCATCATATTGTCTCTCCTTGTAGACTAAATGTCTCCTTCTTCAAGCTGCCATTCTTGTTCTGCTGCATTCCATCGATCGACAATCGCAGGTAATAATGGTGTTTGTAATCTTTGTTTGTAGCGAAGTAGTTTGACATCAGTTACTCCTTGTTGATTATGGATTTTCCGAATCAGTTGACCTGTGAGAGCAGATGTGTGAACAGGGCGTTGAATCCGCAATAGGCAGCCAGAATTGGTATTGATGAACATCACTGATGGAAGAAAAGCAGAGATGGCACGAATCGCTGAAGTAGCTTTAGGTGTGCAGAATACAACTAGCATCATATCTTCATCGAAGCCCGGAATTTGTAATTCAATCATCGGATACCCCGCTTTCTCCTTTCGTAAACGTTGCTGTTTTTTCCAGATTGTTTTCATCGAGTAATTAATTCCAAATCGGGCTAACAAATTTTGTTTGTACTCCGGGTGTGTAAGAGGTCCAGATGAATACAAGATTCCTGATAACAGAAAATCTGCTTGATCAAAATCAAAAGGCTCGGTGAAGTCAAATCCACGAGGTTGCGGAAGAGTATCTATGGACTGCCTACTGTAATCAAAGGGAACTTGTGACACTATTTCTGGTTCGATTGAGAATGCATGTATTGTTGGGTTATACATCTCGAAAGAAATCGATTGGTATAGTCCGAGGGCTTGAATCTGATAAGATTCTTTGAAGAATTCATCATTAAGCCAGCTATATCGTTTCTCAAACATTTGATGCCCATTTGGCTGGTCTGGATAACGAAAAGTGACAGTTCCTTGACGCATGTCTTGATCGAGTCGAAAGTATAGTAGAAACCCACGATGGTTTGATACAAATTTTTCCAACTTCTTAGTATGATTAAAGGAGTAAGTCTCAAACATTATGATGCGCATGGTTAAATGGAATTTATGTGGATCAATATTCGTGAAAACGCGCAGTGCATAATCCTGTTCCAGTTCCGTTAAATCCTTCGAAACTGTGCGAGGTGTCGTACCTATTTTCTTCGCAATTTGGTATTTTGGTATGATTGGATCTTGAAATAATTGCCAAAGGATTTGCGCTTTACGGGTTGATAATTGTTTTTTACCTCCCATGGGTACGTTTTGGGTCAACACATCGATGATGTATTGCTTCTTATCAATGTGAAATCGGTCAACAAATTGTAAACGATAACGCAAGGTTTCTGCTGTATTTTGCCCTCCTTTTTGGTCTCTGTGAGAGAAAAGTGGATGACTCGGGTAGTTCTTTTCTCCTTCACTAAGGTGTGTCCTCTCAATTCGTCTAATAAAGAGTGTAACATTCCGGAGTAAGCTCCGCACATCGCGTCGATCCTGTGGATCTAAACGTGAGAGGATTCGGTTCTCTAGTTTGTCAAAGGCTTCTTTAGACATACTGCATATCCCTGGTGTATTGGTTTATAGGCGACTTTTATGTAATAAAGTGCTATTCTGCTATTATATTTTCTATGAGTTCAAACTTAGAATCCTATTTAAAAGTCTTAGAAAGGTTTTTTAGGGTTTTAGGCTGCTATTACAGTTTTTATCCTCAAAATATATAAAAAATTAAAGTTATTCGAAGAATTTGGTGTTTTAAAACCTTCTTTTTGCCCCTTTTAGGTTCTAGGGTGAATATTAATTTGTTGTTGGAGGGGAGACCACATTCCATACCTTCAACACTATCCCTGTTTTTTGGTTTATGAATCGGCTTATCAATACCTTTTTAGTTCTATTCACTTCTGATGCCGCATAAGGATGAACAGCTTGTTGTTGAGTGGATTTAGCAGTGCAACCAGTTACTGTCGCGATCTTAGCCGGTGGACAAAGTAACCGTTTCAAACCCTCTAAAGCCCTTGCAATAGTCGCAGGCAAACCTCTTTTCTTACATGTGGTGGATGCCTGTGAAGCTTATGCAAATGAAATACTCATAATCGTCCATTCAATAGAGGATCGTGAATTATTCTCTGCACATTACTCTGAAGAACAAATCTTCACAGACATCAAGACTGATATCCGCTGCCCTCTAGCTGGGGCTTTAACCGCCTTTCAACACGCTAAGAGCCCATATACCCAATTACTCCCTTGCGATTCTCCGTTAATCCATGAAATGTTTTTTGAGATTCTTTGGAGTATGGTCGAAAACCATCATGCCGCTGTTCCACGCTGGCCTAATGGCTGGGTCGAACCGCTCCACTCAGTTTATGCAACAGAAATCGCCCAAGAAGTGGCATCTACGTGTCTTGAAGAACAAAATAAACGGATGCAATGTCTGATTGATAATATCGGGCGTGTGATATACCTTTCAACTACTGCCCTTCAAAGATTTGACAGCAAACTTCTCACATTCACTAATGTGAATACTCCTAGTGGTCTTCACCGCATTGAGCAAAGCCTTCAAGGATCAAAACGACGTTGATTTCGCTGTCTTATCATTGAGAGGGTCAAGGAATTATATTGGGGAAATCCGTAAAGGATTATAATAACCAATGCTGAAGCATCTTATTATGACAATCACTGTCTTGGGAATTTGTGGCTCACCAAAGAAAGAAAAATCCAGCTCGGAATTTCTGTTAACAAAATCGCTGGAAGCTGCCCAATCTGTTGGCAAAGTTAATACCGAACTACTCCGCCTTGCAGATCATAACATCCTACCTTGTACTGGCTGTGATAATTGCGTTCGGCAAAGGTCGTGTCCAGAGGATGTCAAGGATGATGTTCCGAAGGTTCTCGATAAAATGGAAGCAGCCCATGGCATTATTTTTGCTAGTCCATCGTACTTCTCCACCGTCCCAGGTCTTCTTAAGAACCTCATCGACCGCTCACGAACAAGAAAAATGCTCGATCATCGCCTTCGCGATAAAATTGTTGGCGTTATTGTTGCAGCAGGTCTTAGGCACGGAGGGCAAGAAACCACAGCAATTACCATAATCAATTATGCACTCGGGCAAGGAATGATTGTAGCCGGGGGAGTCGGTGATCCAGTAAAGGAAGCATGGGCTGGAATGACCGGGCTCCAAAGTGAAGGCTTCACATGGCGTGGAACACCTAAAGATGAAATCGCCATTCGGAATAGCCAACTCGTTGGAGCGCGCGTTGCCAAACTTGCCCTGAAATTAAATAAGGAGAAGTAACCAATTTCGGTTCATGTTCCTTTGTAACGCTTTCTCCTCCAGGCTTTTCTCATCTCAGGATGTTCCTTCAAAAAGGCATAAATCTCCTTCTTGGGCACGCGATTAAAAGGGCAAGAAAAATTCACACACCGCAGACATAACCATCCAAAGAGAATCGCTCCAAGAACAATTGCTCCAAAGGATGCAAATATTAGGTAAAGCCACTGTTGACCCCAAAACAAGAATGGAAAGGGGAACCCAAGCATGATTGCAACCCCAACTACCATTTGTGCCTGCTCCAATCGACTCATTGGAGCTGGATTATATTTCCACAGTTTGTATAATCCATAATTTGCATGGCATCGTAGAGTTCGGCCCTCCGAACCATAATAGGGGCAATGACTACAAAGAATTCGGTTTTCCCATATCTGAAGAAAGAAAATCGCATATACAATCCAGATAATAAGAAAGATCCACATGCCAGCTAAGAGCAGACCTAATACCACAGGAATTAGAATGACGAGGAAGCCAGCCGCAAACATCAGAAGCGGTTTCGGCTCAAAAGTACGTAAGAGTTGGCCATCAACTTCTTTTGTACAAATCCAAATAATGATGATGAGAAAAAGGAAACCAATAGTACCTAATATCCCTGCTTCAGGACCTGTAGTTCCTCCAGTGAATATCTCTGAAGCTAGGCTTTGATATTGAAACACTCCATCTCCCCGAATTCCTACAATATGATATAACATGGTGTTCCAACCAAAATGGAGCCCAATAGATAACCAGAGATTTTGGGTCCGGGCAAAAGCTAAACCTAACACGACTCCGCCTAAAAAGACATTACAAAACATGATTATGGCAAATATCGGTGTCAACATTAGATAGATAATTGCTGGTATATGAAAAAGTGCAAACATGAATGCAGAAATAAAAATCGTAGCCGGGATTGATAAACTGGTTCCAAGGTTTTGTTGGATATATCCTCGACTCACAAGTTCTTCGCTAGTAGTGATTACTGCCTGATTCACCGCATAGACTGCGAAAAAGCCAATTACGAGACCTAGTGGTTGACTAAGAAAACTCGGAGTGAGTGCCACCCAACCTACTAGCGTCTCGAACCAGATGATAAGTCCTAGCACAATCCCCGCAAGGAAGATACCAAGGGTTATCTGTAGCCACCAACGATGTTCAAAACGAAACCCTAAACCTTCAGGTGGTTGCCGATCAACATATAGCCAAAGGCATAGCACAGCGAGGATGGTAATATAATAGTATAGAGCCGCCACAATATCAATAAAATAGGTCAAAGTGGTGAGTACGAAAGTAATGACAAACATGAAAACGGCGGTAAGCCATCGAGGAAATCGACTACTGGCAGCTTTGATCATGACGACATTGTCATATCGTCTTTCCATAAAACTTTAGGTGCTCATATAAATTCATCGACGAGTAGGAACATAAACATGACTTGAGGAGGAATGAAGAATCTCTCGGTACATCAAACTCACCGTTGATGAGAATTTGTGCAAAGGCTGTGGCATCTGCATCCTTTTTTGTCCAACGAAAATCTTAGCGGAAGATAAGCCCACAGCATGGGGTGGACATAGTCCCTGCCTTATCAAAAATGGTGAAACCAATTGCATGTTGGTACGGGGAAAACAAGGTGTACCATGCCGATTATGTGAAAAACGATGTCCAGATGCTGCAATCATGATTGAGGTGAAAGAGAAATGAAAACTGGCCTACACTTTGTTGATGGGGGTACTGCATGTGCTGAAGGCGCCATTTATGCCGGCTGCCGCTTCTTTGCGGGCTATCCTATAACCCCGGCCACTAGTATCGTCGAATGGATGGCTCAACGTCTACCCAAGGTGAAAGGCTACTATCTCCAAATGGAAGACGAAATCGCCTCAATCGCCGCAATAATCGGTGCCTCCTGGGCGGGTGGAAAGGCAATGACAGCCACCTCTGGGCCCGGCTTCAGTCTAATGCAGGAAAATCTCGGATATGCATATCTCACCGAAACGCCAGTAGTTATAATTGATGCTCAACGCTCCGGACCAAGTACCGGGCAAGCCACAATGCCAGGGCAACAGGATATCATGCAGGCCCGGTTTGGCACCCATGGTGATGTTCCACCGATTGCGTTTAGTCCCTGGTCCGTCCAGGAAATGTTCGATTTTACAATTCACGCATTCAACTATGCTGAACGCTTTCGGACCCCAACTTTGGTCATGGCTGATGGAGAAATCAGCTACATGCGCGAACCCCTTTCTATCCCAAAACTAGGCAAGTTCTCCATTGTTAATCGTCAGCAACTCACTAAGCAAGACTCTCATTCTGAAGAGATTTTCCTCCGATATGAAATGCCCCGATTTGGTGACGGACTTAATCTACTCGTAACTGGTTCAGCTCATCGACCGACAGGGGTTCGAGATTATACTCCCCATTTTCATCGTGAAACGATCAAATGGCTCTTCGAGAAGAATCGTCAAGCAGAACTTGCTCTTCAGGAAGATGGACTCGATTTGGACTCAACGCATCTTGATTCTGCTCAAACCGTTGTGTTAAGTTTTGGGGCTTCTGCTCGACCAGCTTATCAGGCAGTGCAAAGAGCAAGGAAAAAGGGTCTTGATGTGGGCTTCATCCGCTTGAAGACCCTCTGGCCGCTTCATGTTTCTCAACTAACAAATTTGTTGAAAGAAATTCCTCGCGTCCTTGTGGTGGAAATGAATATGGGAATGATGGTAAATGAAATTGCTCGCCTTGCATGTCATACTGAGGTGATTAGTGTGCCCAAGGTGGCAGGAGAGGTCCATCATTCGGATGAAATTCTCGAAGTAATTATGGGAGATGATCCCGCATGACGAAACCAAAAGTATCGCTGGGGAGGCCTCAACAATATTATCGCGAGAATTACCTTCGCCATCTTCCCAGTGCCTTTTGTGCAGGATGTGGGAATGGAACAATTCTGAATGGATTTGTACGTGCAATCGATGAACTCATTCAGGCTAAAAAGATTCGACACCAAGATATCTTGGGCGTTTCTGGTATAGGCTGTTCAGCTTGGATTCCAAGTCCCCACTTTAAGGGTGATACACTTCACACAACCCATGGGCGAGCAATTGCTTTTGCCACCGGAGCAAAGGTCATGAACCCTAACCTGCGTGTTGTAGTGTTCACAGGAGATGGTGATGGAGCCGCTATTGGTGGAAATCACCTTATACATGCCGCTCGGCGCAATATCCCCATGACAGTAATCCTTGTCAACAATCTCAATTATGGTATGACCGGAGGTCAATCTGCGCCAACTACGCCACTCCATGTACAAACATCGACTTATCCACAACATGC
Organism: archaeon; assembly: GCA_016550425.1. The sequence goes on along the minus strand of JABXGS010000087.1, from coordinate 5,785 downwards.
TGAAGCACCGTTTGATCTAGCGAAACTCGTATTAGGCGCTGGAGCAAGCTTCGTTGCACGATGGACCACATTCTATGTGAATGAAATCATCGCAACAATCAAGGAGGCGATTCTTCATCCAGGATTTGCATTCATTGAAATTATTTCACAATGCCCGACTTATGCTGCAAGGTTCTTCTCTGAGTTTCAATCCACTCTCTCCCCTGAAGAACTAGAGCAGTATAGGCGATATCCCGGTGCATGGATGCTCAAGGCGTTGAAAGGTAAAAAAACCGGAGAAAATCTCGGGCACCCGGTCTATCAATTGAAATTTAAAAATAAGTTCATTGAGTTAGGCGTGTTCAAACGAGTCATTCAACCAACAGTAATTGAACACCTGCAAGAACTCTGGGACCAGTGAGGAGGCCTGGTATAGAATGCATATAACGATTCGATTTGCAGGGTATGGTGGCTATGGTGTAGTTACCGCTAGCCGTGTTCTTGGGCTAACCTTTACGCAAAAAGGATTCCATGTTCTCCAAACAGAATCCCACGGTGCTGCTGCACGAGGTGGTGCCTGCACTGCAGATCTCAGTATCTCATCGAATCCAATCTATGAATTAGGTTTTGTGAAACCAGATATCCTTATCGTTCTCTCTACACCTGCTTTCAAGAAGTGCTGCTCCATTAGCCCCGATCTCAGCAGTGATCTGCTCCTACTTGAAGCGGAAATAATTCCTAATACAGCCGTACAACTAGGGCTGGCAGATCTCCTAGAGAATAACAGCACTACGATTTATCTAGCGGAAATACGAAAACTAGCCGAAAAACTTGGTAATGTCAGATATATGGGCATTGCCTCTCTTGGGGCATTAGCCACGATTGATGGTCGTATCGACATCACGCTATTAGTACAAACAATAAAAACTGATGACAAACTCCGACGCTTTGAAAAAGATAATATCAAAGCACTTCAGGGTGGAGCAAATGCTGTTACACTCTATAAGACATAGATATACTTGTTCTGGGCATTTGAACTCTTGAATAGTTATCAAGGTGAGTGTGGATGGCCAAATCCCGAAAAATCAGCTATATGAGTCTCATCATCGCGGCTGTGTGTTTTGGGACTATCCCCGTATTCTCCTTTTACTTAACCTTCTTGGGGGTATCCTCACTTCAACAGGCTCTCTTTCGAACAATATTCTCTGTTCTCTACATTTTCGTCGGACTCGGGCTTGTCTATTCCTTTCGAGGTATCACCATTCAACGCAAACATCTGACTCCATTTGGCGTCTACGGATTACTTGGTTTAGCTCTTAGTCTCATCGTCTACATCACTGCCATCGCCATCGGGACACCCGTTGTGGTAGCTGTCTCCATCACCTACCTCTACCCCGCAATCACCCTAATCTTAGGGCGTCTCTTTCTGAAAGAATCAATGACGCCAATCCGACTCATTGCTGTACCTCTCTCAATCATAGGCGCAGTGATTGTTTCAATTCCCATCTTTCCTTATCTTGTCGCAGTCCCCATTGCAGGAATCCTCTTGTCTTTATCCAACGCAGGTTTTGCAGCGATTTATATGGTTTTAGGACGAAAATGGAGTGGCTATGAAGGCTATCGCCCCTCCGTCACAACATTTTGGGGATTTTTCTTTGCAATGCTTTGGATGGCCCCGATTATTAGTATCATTAGCCTCTTTGTAACCGATCCTAGAATTGTTGGAATCCAGCTCTTTCTACCCCCCCTCGCATGGCTACTATTACTCGGTTTTGGCTTGATTGCCACTACCATCCCCTACCTCTTAACCAACGTTGGTGTGGAAAAAGTGGATGCCTCTGCTGCCGCTATTATCCTTCTCTTGGATCCTATAAGTGCAGTAATTTTTGGTTTTCTATTTCTTGGACAGCCTGTGGCGATATGGCAGGCATTTGGTGCAGCTCTGATTTTTCTCGCGACCATTCTCATCGCTAGAGAACCTCACACCCAACCCGACCGAAATACCACCCATGAGTAACCCGTCTATTCTTCTGTGAACCGTATTCGTTATAACCTGCAAAGATGCAGTTTCATGAGAGGTGCCATCATTATGACCCTTCCCAAGGGTAAACTTCCGCTATATGAGCTTGAAAAATTGGTATTCCCCCATCTTCCCCGAGTTGAAGATTTGCGTACTGTACTTCTTGATTATGGCTCAACACGGATTGAGGGTAACGTGGTCGTTGCTTCAGATCCCGTCTTAGGAATACCACTCCAGTTCTATGGCTTTTTTGCTGCTCACTATTCTGCAACTGATGTCGCTATGGCTTGGGCCACTCCCCAGTTCCTCTCTTTAGGAGTATATTACCCGCCCAATACCAAAAAGCAATGGCTCACCATGACTATGAAACAACTCGGACGAGAAGCTCAACAACTTAATCTTAAGGTCATCGGGGGACACACAGGGGGCTATGACGGAATTCAAGTTCCTCTGATTACAACGACGTGTTTTGGACTTTTACCAGAGGAACCCATATCTGACCTCAAAGTAAAACCCAATGATGTACTAATAGCCGTCGGACCCGTTACAAGGGAAACCTTGTGGTTTCTCGCCAATGTAGAACCTTCAACCGTAGAAACCATTCTCCCACGATCACAATGTAAAGAGATTGCCAATGACCTAAGCCCTTTTTCTGTTGTTCCCGTGGTTAACGCCCTTCCAAAAGAAAAAATCACAATGTTACACGACCTTGCGGAAGGAGGCTTAGCAACGGCGTTATTTGAGCTTCAAAGGGCAACGGGACAGGGAATCACAATCCAATACAATCAGATTCCTTGGGATGAAGCAAGCATCACACTTTCCAACTACTTGGATTGGAATCTGCTCTATTGTTCTTCCTTTGGGAGTTTTTTGATCGTTACTGAACCCCAAGTGGCAGACGAAATAATTCACGCGGTAAAAAAGTTTGACCGAAAGGCGGCACTCATCGGTACATTTACCAAGAAGAAACAAATACGCTTAGAAACAGACGAAAAATCTTGGCAGCTTGAACCCGGAGAAGATCCCTATAAACGCTTCACTTCACATATTGCTTAGAATCGCTTCGTCGCGAATTAAAGACCAGAAACGCACCAAATGCTCGACTTAGCCATCGAGTACCCAGTTTCATATCAAGGTAATGAAAAGCCGGTAGACATCGTGCGGATGCAAAGGGTGGAGCGTACACTGACCCTCGGTAAGTGACCTGGGAAAATCCATTTTCACGTAGGATGCGGATTACTTGCCAGGGGCTTGGAAATCGTGCAAGCTCAAAGACATCTTGCTGAGCTAGGTTGCGGATTCGTCGTTCAACAGCCCAAAGATTGGTTGATGTCAGCACTCCTAATATGAGATGACCTGCAGGGCAAAGGCATCGAAAGATTTCGTGTAGGAATTGATCCTGGTCAGCTATGAACTCTAATATTGTCATGCCCAAGATTAGATTCGTACATTCCCCTCGTAGTGGCAAATGCTCTCCATCTGAAAGAATAAGATGCACATTTTCGTGGGTCAAAGTCTTTTGGCGTGCAATGGTTAGCATTTGCCAGGCAATATCTATTCCCACAAGCTGTTTAGACACCTGTTGAAGGAAGGTTAGTGCCATTCCTGTTCCAACCCCAATTTCAATGGAAACTTCATGAATCTCCTGAGGCAGGATGGCTTTAACCGCATTCGTTTCTACAGACCAGACATAACGCCCCATAGGTGTTTGATACCATGAATCATACATCTGTGCAATCGATCCAAATGCTCGGCTCACGGCTTGCCTATATTTCCCAACTTTTTCTAAAGCGTTTGTCAAGCTCCAGTCACTCATCAACTACTAATTCTTTCAAAATTGCTCGAGCGCGTTGGGTAACGACTTTCGGCATTGATCCAAATACTACTACAAGCGGTTCAACTCCATGTGCACCCCAGTCAAAAAGGACTTCCGGGACGAAACCAAATTTCGTTAATCCTTCTAAGGTCATACAGTCTGGAACCGGTTTGCGTTCTCCTAGCCGAAATCCAACTACCTGTAATTTCGCCTTACGCGCAGCTTCAACGATTGAATTGGAATGCCGTAATGATACGGCTGCCCGAATCGTAGGATTTAGTGCATGGGCTTTGAGAATAACACGACCCATAAATGGGGCCCATCCAAAATCAACTTCACCTACTGGTTCCGGTTCACCACGAATTAAGATAATGCGTCCTGTCAAACCCGCCACCTGGGAAAGTTCGATGGCTCCTGGCAAACAGGCGACGAAATTACTTCCTACCTCTGGAACTAATCGTGCAAAATTGGGCGTTCGAGTAAGGGCAATGATATTGGTGTTTAATTGTTTGATTAATTTCAACGGGTCGTTGGCCATCATAAGCCCTCAGTGGGTTGAACCTTCCAAGTTCTTGATAATTCTTCCTTTTGAGTGTACGGTTTTTTACACAAGGCTTATATACATCCCGTATAACAATCGCCATCGGAAGGTTGTCTACCTTCGCTTCGAGGGACCTATCATGGCTAAATTACCTTCACCGCGGTCAATGTACTTCGCCACAATAGGAATTCTTAGTTCACTTATGGCCGTCTTATCATATGCAAGCATTGTAGTTCCCACACCCTTAGGAAGCCTCGATGCATCTTCGGTTTTGATTTTTGCTGCGGCAATCCTCTATGGTCCCGAAATTGGTGTCATCATCACAGTCATAGGCCAGCTTCTGGGCAAAGGGCTTTTAATCACCTATGCAGGATTACCTGCAGTCTATATTCCTGGGGTATTAGCTGTTCGGGGGATTGAAGCCTATATCGTAGGCTACCTTGGTCGAAGATTTCGAAATAAACGATATAGAGAACCAGGGGCGATGATTACTGGTGTCCTATGGGAAACCACTGGTTTTGTGCTAGCTGATTTTTACCTGTTTACTCTCGTTGGGGGAGTCTTTGCAGGAATCACAGCTGTGCTAACTGGGTCAATTTGGACGATACTTGATTTAATTTGGATTCCCCTGGGTATCGCTGCAGTATATTATGTGCGTGTTACTTTCAATACAACCTATCTTGATGAACATCTAGGATTAATCAACGTTTCAGGCCATCGTGTTATACTCTACATCTGTTTCTTCCTCATTATTCTCGCTTGGATACTAATCATCATCGCAGGACTCACGGGTTTACTCATGGGTCCCCTGCTACCATGACCGAATTTCACTATGGTCTCAGATACTTAGGATCTGAGTGGTGTTGCCCACATTTCGATTGAGATAAGCTTGGAGGGGAAACCTTTAAGCCGAGATGCTAAGCTTTTGCTGATAGTGGTTGGTCGAATGGGTGTTGAATTATGCGGCGGGGTATCAATAATGTCACCATCGAACTTGTCCAAGGGGATATCACAGATCTAGCTACTGATGCCATCGTTAATGCGGCAAATGAATCACTTCAAATGGGAGGTGGCGTCGCAGGAGCAATACGCCGACGTGGAGGCCCTGCTATACAACGAGAATGCGATGATATCGGTGGAACACCAGTCGGAACCGCTGTTCTCACGACTGGTGGAAATCTCAAAGCGCGATATGTTATTCATGCTGTGGGACCTCAATGGGGCGAGGGCGGCGAAGATGCCAAACTCGCCAATGCAGTTCATAACGCATTAAAACTTGCTAACTCCAAACACTTACGAAGTATCGCCTTTCCAGCGATTAGTACTGGTATTTTTGGTTTTCCTAAAGAACGCGCCGCAGATATCATTCTCTCAACCACACTGGAATTCGTTCGTGAATCAAAAACATCACTTCGTCGCATCGTCTTTT
>JABXGS010000086.1 GCA_016550425.1 archaeon | reverse complement strand
TGCCCCCGAGGGAACGGTTCGGGGGCTGCGGGATTAGAGGTTGATAGGTGAGTCAGGTAATGTCGATAAAAAGCCATCGTTCAAAATTCAGAATTTTCCAATAAGAAAAGAGATATGGAAATTTCATTAGAAGACTTTAAGGGAAAGGTAGAAAGAAACTTGTGGTCAGCGGCGGCAACAGCAGAATAACCATTAGATATGAGATTGGACCAATTATTTTTCGCCAACCACTAACAGGTGAAACATCGTCAACAGGACCTGGGTGTCGTCCGGCAAAGAGAAAGAAAGCGATTAGAGCCATGAACCAATAGCCAAAGATGAACAGAAGAAAAACACCTACGAAAGAGACTATTCGATGATATCGACCTCCAACAAGTGCTCGAGAGACATGCCCTCCGTCGAGTTGACCGATTGGGAAATAATTGAGCGCGGTAATGAGAAACCCAACCCAGCCTGCAAATGCAACAGGGTGAATGTAGGCGGTATAACCTGCAGGGATACCGAAGGTAATGAACGCCCACATCAAATCGAAAAGAATGGGTGTTGGAAGCGTACCCAGTGGTAGTTGTAATTGCTGTAAGAAAGTGGTTAACTGCGAAAATTCACTAGGACTAAGAATGGGGCTCAGCACCAATCCGATTGCGACAACTACCACAGAGACTACAAATCCAACAACAGGTCCACTAATTCCAAGATCGAAAAGACTGTCCCGATTTGGCGGGGGGGAACGTTGAACAATAAGAGCCCCAAAGGTTCCATAATAGAATCCTGGGATGAAGTACGGAAGCGACGCTTCAACCTTATGATAGCGGCTGGCCCCGACATGTCCAAATTCATGGAGCCCTATAATTGCAAGCAAAGCGATTGTATAAGCAATCATTACTAAAAAGGGATTATAGGGAATCTGAAAGATATCGGTGTAAACGTAGACAAAACCGGGACTTGTGGCAAAGTACCAACCGGCGAAGAGAACAGTAATTAGTGTAGCAATAAACAAAATGATATTCATTGTATAACTGCTAGCTCGACGAGGCGGTGGAGCAGGGATGAGTTTGATGACTGTGCTCTTTTCACCTGTTCCTTCGAAGAGTTCTACTTTTCTAATTACTGCCAATAGATTATGTGGTTGGAGTCGATCAGTGAGTCTTGCTGATCGCTCTTTCATTTTAGAATCTAATTCGATAACAAAAATGGGAAGATTATCATGGGCGTCAATATAGGCGTAATTGACGGTGAATTCTTCTTTAACAATATCTCTTAACTTGAGGAGATAGGCGTCTGGTATGAATGTACCTTCACTTGAATATGAAGAGGCGTATTCCCTTTTAGGTTCTGAAGGTGTAGGAGTTTCTTCATCGTACAATTGTTTCACCGCAACACTCTAAGCACGCCAAAGAGTCTGCACACAAAAACCTTTCCAAATGGTTAGGCGATTAACTTTTAATTCTCAATTGTAAGAACTCTACTAGCTGATTTCATTGACCCAGCTCCAAGGTTTCGTTATACGTAATGCAAAACCGTCGGATATCCCGACAATTATGAGGATTAATCTTGATACCTTACCAGAGAACTACCCAGAATACTTCTTTCGACAAATCCAAGAAAGATATCCTGAAGCATTTTATGTCGCTGAAACAGAGGGCACAGTCGTTGGATACATCATGTGCCGCATGGAGGGAGGAATTTCCAACTTCGGACTAAAATGGGTTCGACGAGGCCATATCGTGAGTGTCGCAGTTTTGCAAGAATACCGACGCCAAAGGATAGCATCAGAACTAATCAACCACTCCACGAAAGCCTTAGAGACTGTTTACGCTGCAAAAGAAATCATTCTCGAAGTTCGTATTACAAACCATGCAGCAATAAAACTCTACGACAAACTCGGTTTCAAACGAATCCGCACTTTGCGCACCTATTATCGGAATGGTGAAGATGCCCAACTCATGGCAATTAAATTGCGATAAGACCACATTTAAGAACTAATGAAATCACACTTTAACCTCATTAATTTCAGAGCATCATGATAATTAATTAGTTTAGGAGCATTCCCCCTTGAAATTAAAAGTACAAATTCTTGATGTTGACACAGGCGGCGTGCATAAAATCTTCCTCAATCCTGTTGAGATAACCCATTTAGCAATGTTTGCAGGAGAACGCGTGCTACTAAAAATTCGGAAGGAAGAAACTGTCGCCATTGCCGAATCTACCTCTTTGGTTGACCAAGGCAAAGTGGGCATACTAAATGAGGTGCAACGAGAATTAAATGTCAAAGAAGGAGACTTTGTAGAAGTTACCAGCGATGTTAAACCCACCTCTATTAAGGCAATTCGAAAAAAGGTTGAAGGGTTCAGCTTAGATAGTGAGGAAATCAAAGCAATCGTTGAGGATTTGGTAACAGGCCGCCTATTAGACATTGATATTGCAGCATTTTTGGTCTCCGAACAGATTAGGGGGTTGTCTTTAGAGGAGACTGTACACCTTACTCGAGCCATAGCAGAAGAAGGAGAACGGCTGGATTTTGGTGCTAATGTATTTGATAAGCATAGCATTGGTGGAGTTCCAGGTAACAAGGTTTCACTAATCATTGTCCCTATTGTTGCAGCAGCAGGACTACTGATTCCAAAAACAAGTAGCCGAGCAATTACTAGTCCCAGCGGAACCGCAGACACCATGGAAGTTCTTGCTGATGTCGAATTTACTGTAGATGAGCTACAAAAAATCATAGAAACCGCTAAAGCGGCTATTGTCTGGGGTGGATCATTAAATCTCGCACCGGCAGACGATCTCTTTATTCAAATTGAACACCCCCTACAGCTTGACCCACGACCCCAAATGATTGCATCAATTATGGCCAAGAAACTCTCTACCGGAATCCAATACTTAGTGTTGGATATTCCCACAGGTGAAGGATGCAAAGTGACCACCATGGAAGAAGCCAGAAAATTAAGTCATGATTTCATAACTGTGGGGAATGAGCTGGGCATCAATATTCATTGCGCTATGACGTATGGAAGTCAACCGGTGGGACATGCCATCGGACCCGCGCTTGAAGCGAAAGAAGCTTTAGAAACCCTCATGGGTGGAGGCCCCACGAGCCTAATCGAGAAATCGACCGGATTAGCGGGAATTCTACTTGAAATGGGTGGTCTCGCGGCTCGAGGCGGAGGACGAAAAATGGCGAAGGATATTTTAGTTTCTGGTAAAGCCTTAGAAAAAATGCGCGAAATTATCGAAGCCCAAAATGGTAAACCTGATATCAAACCAGAAGATATTCCCATAGGATCCCACACCCATAATTTATGCGCTCCCTCTGACGGATATGTAGCAACTCTACACAACCGAGCACTAGTTCGTATTGCAAGAGCGGCTGGAACCCCCAAGATTCATAGCGCGGGTCTCTATTTACATGCTAAAGTAGGCACACGGGTGAAAGAAGGAGATTCCGTCCTTACAATTCATGCAGAAACCGAAAGTAAACTTAGTGATGCCATTGATGTTGCCAAAAGCTTAATGCCTTTTACAGTAGAAGGAATGCTCCTCCAGACACTGACCGAAACAGAACAATTCTAGCAACGAGCTGGTTCATTTGACTGAAACCAACACCAATGAAAAGGACACACACATATTAACGAGCGAATCTGCGTTACACAAAGCCTTTCATATCTCACGAAGAGAAGTTGTCGTTGCCATTACGCTTTTCATTTTTTTCCTTCTCTCTGTTTTCGTATTACAAAATGTGTTGATATTAATTATTGGAACCATGGCATTTGCTGTCTGGCTGACATTTCGGTCTTCTCATCTTGCCATTGATGGTTTAGAATCATTGGGAGCCATTGTTGGGTTGAGTGCATATTTCATCGGAGTCGTTTCATCACTCGCCTCTAATACACCTGAGGCTGTTGTCAGCGCCCTAACGGCTTGGAGAGGATACCTGACGGCAAGCCCTGAGTTGGTTGAAATTGCGGTATTGAGTGTAATTATGGCTGCAGGCTTCAACATCTTATTACTTGGTATAGTTGTGGTACTTTCAACACGAAAAACCGGACACATAACCGTTCCCCGTGAAGTTGTCGAAGACGATGCTGATCTCATACGTTGGACAATAGTAGCCATGGCCCTTCTTGTTGTGTTTGGAATCCTTCATTATGTTAACCAACTCATTTATGGTGTTACTTTGGAACTCACTTTTCTTCCTCCCGTTCTTGCATTCCTTATGGTTCTCTCCTATGCCCTATACGCAGTATACGCAGTCAAAAAGCCCGCAGAAAAAGACAAGCCACGCCCCGAACCCCGACACTCTAAACGGAATTCAGTTGTACTAGCAGCCATAGGGTTTGTAGGAATTTTCATCGCAGGCTATCTGCTCTCACAAGCAGTGGAACTAACATTTGATTTTGTTCCCTGGTCTGCAATCGGAGTCGTCGAAACCCAGCGAATCGCGATTATGGCACTAATAATTGGAGCAGCTGGGGCTGTTCCTGAACATGGCATCGCTATTATCGCAGCAACAAAAAGTAAAGCTGACATCGCAATTGGCAATACTTTAGGCGGAACCACCCAAGTGCTTCTTCTTATCGTAGGTGGTGTAGCAATGTTTCTCCCACTCCCATTAGATGCTGCAGTGCTATTACAATTTGCGACAGCAGCTGGATCATTATGGTTCTTAATACGCGCTCTAAATGATGACCAGAAAGTTGACATCTTTGAAGGGATAATGATATTATTGATGCAATTTTTTGTCTTTATTCTCGTACTAATGCCTATTTGAGATTACCGCAGTATCACTTTCACGCAATTTTGTGTCAACAAACTCTTTTAGGTAATCATAAGAGAGCTAGAATAGATTTTAAGTCGCAAATCGGCGGGAATATAGTGTCATTTGATAACGTTGATGGGCAAATGGTACAGATGCCAGCCACGATTTTAAATCGATTAGGACTAATAGCACCTACAGTGTTAGCTCAAAGTATCAATTTATCCGCTTTTGCACCCACAGAACGTGTAGTATTGGTACATCTTGACAATTTTGGACTGCTTGAGGTTGCCTTACATAAGCCTCAATTTTTACTCAAAGAAGCCCGTTTGCTATTAACGTTGGACACAAAGGACGGATATGCTACAAACGTAATCAATGAGCTCATCCATGGGAATCAATCCGATGGATTCAATCTCTTCTCCTTTCTTGTTCACCAAGGAAAATCAGCTGTTCTTGTAGACCGCGAAAATCAACAATACATTGCAGGCCAAGCAAAATTCCACTCAGCGGATAGTGATATGCGGACCTATATTGAAACCGCAAAACTTCTCAATCGCTCCGATTTACTCTACATCCACTTCTTAGATTTCGATACCCTCTATAAAGAGCATACTAGCCGTCCCCCATTGGAACTAGCGCAGAAATTACTTCACCGGACAGACAGATGGCTTCTCGGATTCTATAAACAAGCCAGAGCCAATACACTTTTTCTTATCCTCGGTAATCAAGGACAACGTGATTATGGTTTGAAGTACGAAGGCAAATACCAAAACTGGGCAACAGCAAATGTACCTATATGCCTTGTCATCTACAAACCTGCCGGAGAATAAGAGAAAATGGAAACCGTTACTGATACCGATACTGAAATAGAAGAAGAGGAGCCGAAAGAACCCCTGGATCAACTCGCAACGATTCTTTTCTTTGTATTCGGTGGAGCCTTAGGATATTTAGTATTAGCATATAGCTATGGATTATACCCATTTGTGGTAGTAGAACCCATTCAATCACTTCTCCCAACTTGGGATGCAGTAATCACCTTCATCGCACTTCTCATTATTATGTTTGCAGGATTAATCGGGGGATTAATCCGCATGCGATATTCAATATTTGTAGTCGGGGCTGTAACACTCGTGGCAATTTTTGTAGTTTTGTTCTATGCGCTCCTAGCCGTTAGTCAACTTATTGGCCCAATACCCCCATAATTGGTGCAAGATAAGGCTGTGAACTACTCCACCCTGAAGAGTGGGGCTTCCTGCTTCATGCCATCGACTCGGGTCGACTGGTCCACAGGCTCTACTCACCGTTCCAGCGATGTTACCCAATCAGCCCGATGCCTTGGTTCTCGGCGCGGAGACTAAGACCTCAGCGAGAGGATGAGTAAAAATGTATTTAAGCTCCTCGAGTCATCCCCGTCCTCAAAGGGCAAGTCTTCTCGAGAATAAAGATAAGCCAAGGAACCCCATCGGATCTTAGAACTGGAGAATTGTAATTATGACGCTTGTGGATTTGCTTGATAAGAAAACGCTTCGATTTCTCCTCTTTGGTGGAAAGGGTGGAGTAGGGAAAACAAGTAGTGCAGCTGCATCAGCCCTTTGGGCAGCAGATCATGGTCGAGAAACCATTGTAATAAGTACAGACCCCGCGCACAGTCTGGGAGATTGTTTTGCTCAAGATATCAGTGGTGGCGAAGTCGTCCCAATTGAAGGAGTGAAGAACCTCTTTGGGATGGAAATCAACCCACAAAAAGCCTATGCGCAGTATAAGGAGATGGCGCAACAACCGGAAACAAGCGATATGGGCCCGATGGGGAATATGATGGGGGTTGAAGATCTGGCGGATATGACAGCACCCGGATCTGACGAAGCCTTAGCATTCTCCAAGGTCTTAGAGTTCATTCATGAATGCGACTACGATTTAGTCATTTTTGATACAGCTCCTACTGGCCATACCTTGCGCCTTTTAGGTCTTCCAGAAATGCTTGACAGTTTCTTCGGAAAACTCATCAAATTCCGAATACGATTCAGTAACATGTTCGGGCGATTGAAATCATTTTTTGGACGAGGGAATTCGAAGGAAGAAGACGATTCATTGGAAAAACTCGAGAAATTGAAACTCGCTATAAATGAGGCGAGAGTAGAACTCACTGATCCCACCAGAACCAGCTTTGTAATCATTATGATCCCTGAAGCGATGGCAGTTTCTGAGACCGAACGCCTTCTACAAACGCTTTATGAATATCAGATTCCCAGTAGTCATATCATCGTAAACATGATCTTTCCAGACATACCTGATTGTAGTTTCTGTAAGGCTCGGAAGACAATGCAACTCCAATACCTTACACAAATTCATGACATCTACGACGATTTTATGATCACCGAGATTCCCTTATTCAAAGAAGAAATCCGAGGAATTCCATCATTGAAGCGACTCTCAAACCTATTAGGAACTGGAGTACTTCCCGAAAATGGTGAAAAATAATGAGGAAAAAACAACAAAATCTAATTATTGCAATAATTTTGCTCATTCTGATCATCGGTAGCGTATTTGTAAGCATTATATTACTCAGCCTTCCATTCATATTGCCGTGAACTACCCCGCCCTGAAAGATCGGGTCTTCTCGAGATTAAAGATAAAACTTAGCAAAATTTATTAACCGAAAGGAGATGCCCTTTAGTAGTTCATACTTTTCGAGGTGTTCAGGATTACATTTCGATGCGCTAAATGTGGAAAAACCCTATCATGCCCCTATTGCCAAACACCTGTCCCATCAATGCCACCCAGCAATCGATGCCCCCACTGCGGAAAGCCGTTTGCCACAACCTTACCTTCCAGCAAATGCCCATTCTGTGGAGCACGAATAATGTATAAAGAACGCCCTCAAATCATTAAGAAGCTCTCAGCACGATAAGAAAAATCGTCAATACCAACTAGTGGATTATAATTCAAGCATTATTCGGCTTGACAGGCTTCTCCGTAAGCTTTTATAAGGGTTAACTTGGATACCCTAACCACTACAACTTTATGAGGTAAATAATGTCAGAAATTTGTCCTATTTGCAGTTTGCCTAAAGAAATTTGTCGCTGCCAAGAATTGGCAAAAACCGAGCAGCGAATAAAAGTTAGCGTCGAGAGACGAAAGTGGGGACGGGAAGTAACCCTCATCGAAGGCATTAATAGCAAAGATATTTCACTATCCGAACTAGTCACAAAACTGAAAATGAAATGTGCCTGTGGAGGTAGTGCGAAAAACGGAGTTATCGTCCTTCAGGGGGACCATCGCTTCAATATCAAAAATATACTCAGTGATCTTGGGTTCCCCTCCAACAACATCGACGTCGCTTAGCACAACTCGGTCATAGACCAATCAGTTTAGGGTCTACAATCTGCCAATCAGCTGGCAAATACGCGATGTAATTTTAGTTATCGCTCTAAATTGAGAGAGGAAAGGTTTTTTTGGGAGGGTTTGGTTCAACATTTCTTCGTGCCGGGCACCGTGCCGGGATTAGGCTGGTAGCTAGTTACCAGCTCCCGAAGGTGTAAACTGGTATTTACCCAGGCGCAATGGTAGCATTGAAGCCTGTGGAATCCCATTCTCAAAGATGGGATGCAGAAAGCTTTAGGTCGGGGTTCGAATCCCTGTCCCGGCACCATTTTTCACTATCAATATGGATAATAGTGAGAAATACGAATATGAGCTGTTGAAAATGAAACGTAGCAAAGAACTAGCGTTGGGTGGCTTTCGGGATTTCTATCCAGAACTCTATCAGAAAATAGAAAGAATACTTAGAGCATTTCGTGAAATCCCGAAACTGTTTGGTTACATAGAATACGAATGTCCCACAGTGGAACCTATAGAACTGTATGAGTTAAAATCGGGACCGTCACTTGTTGAAGAAACTTTCAAAGTCACTGACCGCAAGGAGCGACGACTAGTCTTACGCCCAGAAACAACTCCATCCCTAGCCCGTATGTTAGCAGTCCAACAGCAATATTATCCACGCCCCATACGGTGGTTTTCAATTTCTCGAGTATTTCGCGATGAAACCCAACAACGAGGACGCGTCAAAGAATTTTGGCAATTGAATGTCGACATATTGGGCACTGAAGATGTGGCAGCAGATGCTGAAGTGATCAATATACTAGCAGCCATCATCTTAGACTTGGACTTCGCACCAAAGGACTTTGTTATTCGTATTAATGACCGCCGACTAATCCAGAGTTTCATCGATGAGTTAGGCTTAACAAATTATATTGAAATAATCCGTGTGCTAGATCGCCGCGAAAAACTTCTACAAGAGACAATAATTGATCAACTTACAAAGACGGGAATCCCAGCTAGAAAAGCTGAAGAAATTGCGCTCAAGCTCCGTCATTTCTATATTGGAAAACAAAAAGAAAAACCGAAACTTCCTCGGTCAACAAGACTGAATGAAGTGATAAGGCAACTTCCTCAACTCCAACGCCAAGCGCTAATCAATGCGCTCATAAACATTGGCTTAACCCAAGATGCAGCGGAAAAACTCACAGATTTCTCTGCAATCCGGGGACCACCAATAGAATTCCTTCAAGCTATGAATGAGTTTCAATTAGCGGAAGCAACACAACAAGCCCTTAACCCCCTAAGCCAACTAGCAAAACAACTGGATGATTTGGGAATCACAGACGTATGTGAATTTGACGCAGGAATTGCCCGTGGACTCGACTATTATACGGGCATTATCTTTGAGGCCTGGGATCGTCGAAGTGAATTACCCCGTGCAATTGCAGGTGGCGGTCGCTATGATGACCTCGTCGGGATCTTTGGCGGGCAGCCGCTACCTGGAACAGGATTTGGGTTCGGAGAAACCGTCATTTTAGAACTCGCAGAGGAGATTGGACTTTTCCCACCACCGGAGCCACCAGCAGACATCTATCTCGCGCCCGTATCAAAGAAACAACTCAGCATTTGCCGAGAAATCGCCTCAAAACTTCGAGCAGCAGGGATACGCACGATATTCAACGGGTTTTCATGGTCGCTTACCAAACATCTTGATGATGCCAGTAAACGACAGATCCCATATGCTGCAATTATCGGACCCCGAGAACTGGCAAAGAAGTCCGTAAATGTACGTGATATGAAAAGTGGAAAAGAAAAATTAGTCAAGATCGCTAAATTAGCAGCTTATATCAAAGCAGTAGAAAATTAGCAGACTTGACTTCAATGAGACACGGATAAGTGCTATGAAATTTGTCCTCGGCGAATGGAATTGTTTTAATACTCGTAGGATATTTTATCCTACGAGGCAGTGTAACTTGAAAAGACAGCTCTTTTTTGGATTATTCGTTATCTCAATGCTCTGCCTTTTCTTTCCACATAGCATAAACCGCACCTCTTCAGCTGTGATTCCTATCCAAGAAAGGCTCGCCATGAATATTGAACTAACTATCGATTACGGTAATTCAACCCAACAAGTATTTCCAAATCTTTCAGGCCCCACCGTATTTGACGTCTTAAACCAAACAGCCACAGTCACGTTCACCCAGTTTCCCTACGGAAAATTCATCGACTCCATTAACACGGTTGAAAATAACGCCAACAACAATAGATATTACTGGCAATATTGGGTTAACGATGAACTAGGTCCAGTATCCGCTGATAATTATGAGCTTTCAGACAACGATCATGTACTCTGGAAATATTGTGCCCCCGAAACTACATCACCAATAACCACAACTCCAGACCCAGAACTCCTATTGGGAATCGGAATCGTCGGCGTTTTAGTTGCAATAGTCGTTGTTGCTGCTTCCTTTGTTTATTTTAAAATGCGGTGAAATTATTCGTGAAATATAAATCAATCCTAGGATTAAACTTTATTTTCGCTCTAACTGTTGTCTTATTATGGGCTCAACCTGCTTCAGCACAAACCTTGCAGTATGCACCAGGACTCCATCCAAATGCGTTGAGTACGCCTAAGCTTCATTGGCGAATAACGAATGTAACCAGCGAAGTCGTTGAATTTGGATTTGGTTCAGGAGCTTTCTGGAAAGCCCAAGCAGGACAACCATTGACCTTTGAAATTCAAGAAATTACCAACGACGAATTGTACGGATTGTTTACGATTGGTAACCTCACGATTCTTGCCAATAATACACGAATCGCAGGAGAACTAGCGTTTAGTATCTGGCCGTGGTTCCCAGGACTAGTATCTCATCTCGACTGGATTACCGTCGACCAAGACGCCACAGATGCAGCCTCCGGTTACTTCTTGAATGGAAGTATAGACATTACTGCAACACCAATAACGAAAACCTATGTGTACCATCAAGGACCCTTCGGTAATCAAAATACGACACTAGTCTATGACATTAGTTCCGGAATCCTATTATCCGCTTATACGGAAGTCTTCTTCCTCAACGATTATCACTTGGGGATTGAATTCATAACTCAAACACAGAACCCCACCGATCTCACCACAATGCTCTTTGTAGGCATTCTAGCAATTGCCATCGTTATTGTCTCCGTTAGCTACATCATACTGCGGTTCCGAAAAAGGAAGGACTGATTCTCTTGACAGAGAACGGAGGTGAGCTCAAATCCCCCAAAGCAACGGTTGCAATTCGTATAGCGCTAGTTGCCATATTTGCAGCTCTAGCTGTTGGAGGCAATTATGCCCTCTCAGCCATTCCGAATATTGAACTCTCCTCCATCATGGTATTTCTTAGCGGGTTTCTCTTTGGACCTCTCATCGGTGTCCTTGTCGCATTCATCGCTATGATAATTTATCAGATCTGGAACCCTTGGGGGGCTTTTATTCCTCCAATCGGATTAGCGGTGATTGGGTGTACCGTCTTCATTGGAATCATCGGGGGGATATTAGGAAAAGCGTTGCAGCGGTTTGATTACTCCGATACCAAGTGGTTTTTAATGCCAGCCCTATTTGGAATCCTTCTCACCCTCCTCTTTGATCTAATTACTAATTTCGCGTATACTGTGACTTTTGGTATGCCGTTTATCGTGGCACTGATTACCGGGCTGCCCTTTACAGCAGTTCATGTCACCACTAATGCAATCCTCTTCGGATTAATCACTCAACCAGTCACCCGAGCCGTGCACCAACTTCAACTGAAACAATTTCAACTTCAACAGCATAGAATTAAGAATGCAAGGAAGAATAAGGCACATGAATCACGGGGAGATTGAAGCTTCTATGGAGCTCATCCAACTTCTGAATATCGACAGACGTCAGGGTCCTCCCACTGAATTCCACCCCTGGCATCTCTTAGCTGCATTCTACACTTTCTGCCAAAGCACCACCCCTATTGGTCGGTACCATCTTGGCCCCGAGCTTGGACTTGGGGGTGGGAGTATTCGATCACTAATTCGTTTTCTTCGAAAACAAGGATTAATTGAACCTGTACAGCGACAAGGTCATCATCTTTCAAAAGAAGGCCACCACTACTGTGCAATCCTTAATCGGATATTAGTGAAAATTGTGGAGCTTCCGGAAAGCAGCTATACCATTGACCTCTGTAATTTCGGATGCCATCTCCAACAATGCGCTCAATTTGTCACCGATGGTGTTCAACAACGAGACGCCGCTATGCATGCAGGTGCGAGCGGAGCTACAACCTTCATCCAAGATTCAGATCCAGACACCCTGATAATGGTAAAAGACCACAGAGTTCCAAAAATCCAACTAAAAAATACGCTCGAGTGTTTTAACATTAAAGACGGAGATGTCCTCATTATTGGAACGGGACCAACAAAAATCTCTGCTAAGCTGGGTACATTTGCTGCAATCCTCACTTTGCTCGAAAAAGAGTAAGGAACTAACTAGTTTGATTTAGAATCAGCCTAGATAACTCCGAGAAGGCGAAATCCACATTCGTATCTTCCTTCGCACTAGTCTCGACAAATACCATCGAATGTGCTTCCGCTTTCACCCTCCCATCCCCAAGTGCCACTTTTGCTTTAAGATCGGATTTATTCGCCACAAGAACTTTGGGAACATCTCCACAAGCCCGTTTAACCTCATTAAGCCAATACTCAACTCGGTTAAAAGACTCCACATTCGATTGATCATAAACAAGAAGAACCCCCTTTGCCCCTCGATAATACAACTGGCGAATAGGACCAAACCGCTCTTGACCACCGGTGTCCCACACCTGCATGCGCAATACATTCTCCCCTACAACAATATCTTTAACGTGAAATGCTACTCCTATTGTCAAAATGTATGTCGGATTGAATATTCCTTTTACATAGCGGACGAGGAGACTGGTTTTGCCTACTGCAGCGTCGCCGACGACGACGGCTTTGGCGATGTGGGTGTAGGGACGTTTTGTGACGATTGGTTGGGTGGTGCTTTCGGTTGGAGTGCTCATAGTATTTCCATCACGATTTTTTCGGTTAGGGAGTAGGTTCTAAGACGGTCCTGTTCGGTGTTGATGAGTGGGCTGATGTATTCAAAGACCAGGGAGTGGTAGGTTTGTTTGGGCATAGTTTTGCGGGTAAGTAACATTAACTCATGGAAGATATCAAAAAGAACGTTTCGGAATTTGGTGTAGTTGATTTGTTGGGGATCAATGGAGTCGTAGGTGACCACGCCAGTTTTATCGATGTAGATGCCGACGAGCTCTGGGATTTTTTTCATGTTAGTGCTGAAGATTTGTTGGATTTCATTGCTATAAGTGCGACGCGAGACATCGGTAAGGAATTGCTGAAGAATGGTGTTGTAAAAGAGGATGAAGACTTCGAAGACATCCATTACCTTGGCAGCCGAAACGGTTGTTTCTCCCATCCACCAAGTGAGAACAAGATCGTCGATAAACTCATCAAAACTTTTGAAAAGAGTCGTATTCGTGGTACCGTCTTTATGCAGCTCGTTGAGTTGTTTCTGGAACATTTTCACGAATTTTTTGTTAAGAATGCCGAGATATTTACGGAACCGTGAAGTGCTTTCACTTACATCGGTTATAAAGACGAGGAGGAGACCATTTTTTTCGTCAATTTGAAAGAAGAATCGGCGATCCTTCATATTGACAACGTTGACATGTTGAGCAGCAACTTGTTGTGCCATATGTTCCATGCTTGCTAGGAATCCAGAGAGGAGGGCACTGTCAACGTCGGACTGTGACCACTTTCTGCTATAGAGTGGAAAGCCTTCTCGTAATCCGACGACATAGAAGCTATGCACAGTCAATACCCTAGGACCTCTACACGATTCCCGATTTATCCGAGCGGGTTCAAAGTTCCTCCTTGCACCACGTTACTAAAGTATTGTGTTCACAACTGATTTGAGAAGAGATTTTATCGGAATTTTGTTGCTGGGTAAAGCTGAATAAGAGAGATGCGGCAGTTTCATTGGGTATACTTTGATGCTGTCATCATTAATTCAGACCATTGATTTCTGCCAAATAAATCGGCAAGAACACCTTCAACACCTCAAGGACACCATTTGGGATATTCTGATTATTGGGGGTGGCATCAGTGGTGCTGGAGTTGCTTTGGAAGCAGCGTATCGAGGATTAAAGGTTGCTGTCCTTGAACAGAGGGACTTTGCATTTGGCACATCCAGTCGATCGACGAAACTAGCACACGGTGGTTTCAGATATATTGGACAGAAAGAGTTTGGTTTAGTCCGAGAAGCGACCACCGAACGGAACTGGCTTCGGGATAAAGGATTACCGCACCTGACCCAACCAACCCGTTTTCTGTATCCCATATTTTCTGCAGGGAAAGTGGATGACCAAGAATTAGAGAAAAGTTGGGGATATTGGACCATCAGATTAGGTGCCTTTTTGTATGATTTACTTAGCGGTTTTAGAAATTACAAGAGAGGAAAGGGCATTAAAGATGTGGAAAAAATCAAGGCACTTGAACCTCTATTAGAAACTTCGCGTCTAAAAGGTGCAATCACTTGGTTTGATTCGAACATCGACGATGCACGTTTAGTTATTGAAACCCTCAAAGAAGCAGTATGGACGAAGAATACCCTCCCAATGAATTATATCCGCGTTGTTGGAATTTCCCACGATTCTGAGGGACTGATAAATGGTGTTGATGCAATTGACGTTAATGACCCCAACGCTTCGAAGTTTCGTGTGAGAGGAAAGGTAGTTGTCAATACGGCAGGGGTTTGGGCAGATGAAGTTCTTAGATTAAATGATGAAGCAAAGGAGAACGTAATTCGTCCTACGAAAGGGGTTCACTTAACTTATCATCGAAAGGATTTCCCTATCAACGATACGATCGCTGTGAATTCAATTGATGACGGGCGATTCTTCTTTGCGATCCGCCGGAACGAATGGGTGCTTGTGGGCACAACAGATACCGATTATTCAGGAGATCCAGCAAAAACCTATTGCACTCGTGAGGACGCAGATTACCTACGGAATACACTTGGCATTCTGTTTCCTAAGGCAAAAATTGATGACAAACACATTCATGGAACATATGCGGGTCTTCGCCCTTTAGTCGCTGAGACGGGAAAGGCAGAAAGTGATGTATCCCGAAATCATACTGTACTAAAACGAGATGATGGACTCTACAGCCTGCTTGGAGGGAAACTAACCTCTTTCCGCAAAATGGCAGAGGACCTGGTAGTTAATCATATTCGAAAAGGACGAGCAGTTCATGATTTACCTAAATTTTCAGGAAAGAAAAACCTCACCAAAATTGCTTATGCTATCAGCCTCTCAGAAAAGGAATGGGGATCACTTCCTGAAGTAATTAATTCTAAACTACCTCCGGTTATCCTTCGACACCTCTATCAACAATATGGACGGGGTGGAAGTACCATCCTTGGTGAAGTAGAAAAGCATCCGGAGCGGGGAAATCGGTTATTAGATGTCCCGGAATATCCCGTTGAAGTAGCACCCTGGATAGAAGCTGAAGTAGATTATGTAGTCCGTCATGAAGCGCCGCTTCATTTAGAAGATGTTCTTTGTCGGCGTATGGAGATAAGTTGGTTAGTCCGCCCGGAATTCCAGGGCAAGATTGCAAAGAGGGCAGCAAACCGAATGGCAGCAATCCTAGGCTGGCCTACCAAAACTAAGAAGACAGAAATTGCGCGCTATTTAGAGAATATTCGAAAGAACAGCTTCTTTTTTGAAGGAGAGATTCCAGTTCCTTTATAATCTAAGCACAAAACTTCAATTTTTCCTTACCCCACAACTTTTTGAGCCTAAGACGAGGACCTAAACAAGGGTTCCTTGATAATGACGTCACGGTCCTGGCTTCGCACGGATAGAACATGGATTCTCGTCACAATCATTCTCTTTATTTTAGCATTTAGCGCACATATTTGGATTCAATTTACAGGTGGGTATAGTGCAGGTTCCTATCTCGATATGATTCCCCACTTTCTCTTTGGAGCAGCAATTTGCGCTTTTCTTCTAAATTTTAATCTAGCACAATCATGGAAGAAGGCGCTCCCGCTTATCCCGCCGCTGCTCCTAATAATCCTACCAGCAATTCTATACACGCTTGCAGCAGCATTTGCCTGGGAAATCTATGAAGAATTCCTTTCCATCTTTTTTCCATGGCTTGGTGTTTACTCCAATTTTTGGTGGAATGGCGTCCGTGATATCATCATGGGGCTCCTCGGCGCTACACTTTTCGCCGGATTGTACCTTCGGCACTTCCCAACACTCATAGAGAAACAAGATGCACTTGTAAGTACAAAGCCAAAGACCCGTGAAGTCCAATACATTCCTGGAAAATCATCGATGCAATATTGTGAAAACTGCGGATCAGTAATTGAGCCAGGTTCGAATCATTGTAGTCATTGTGGCCATAAGCTCTAAGCCAGTCAAGTTACCGAGCTCTAAAAAACCCAAAGTTATACAAAGGTTGACGTTAATTGAACACAAACTGCATAAACGAGAACCTTAAGGACTAAAGCAAAGAAAGGCTTGACCAAAGTAATCCCGGGGTATAGGACAATGATAGCTGAAGACGTGTATGAAAAATTGCGAGAACACCTCAATGATCTTCCTGTTGGGTTTCCCAAAACCAAGTCAGGAGTAGAAATTCGCATTCTTAAACGACTTTTTACTGAAGAAGAAGCTGAAATGGCGATGCACCTGACATACATTCCCGAAACCATTGAACAAATTGCTCAAAGGACCAATCAAAATCCCAAGGAAATCACACCGTTATTGGAGCGTTTGGCTGATAAGGGTCTAATTTTCCGCTCACACAAAGCAGGAATTACACAATATCGTGCCGAATGGTTTGCGGTTGGTATCTACGAGCATCAAGTCAACAATATGACCAAGGAACTGGCAGAGGATTTAGAACAGTATATGGAGGAGGGGTTGCGAGATGAGCTAATTGCTTCCGCTGATCCTCCACAACTCCGAGTAATACCAGTAGTTGCAAGTCTCTCACCTTCAATGGGTGTTCTCCCCCATGAAGACGCCCGAGAGATTGTTAAAAAACAAAGTAAAATCGCGGTTGCACCCTGTATCTGTAAGCGCCAAAAAGAGGCTTTAGGCGAGAAATGTGATAAACCGGAAGAAGTTTGCATGATCTTTTCAACCGGCGCTTACTATTATATTGAAAATGGATACGGACGCGAAATCTCGGTAGATGAAGCTCTCAAAATACTTGACCTAGCACATGACGCCGGCTTAGTGTGTAGTCCAAGTAATGATCAAAAGGGCTTTGTGATTTGCAACTGCTGTGGCTGTCATTGTGAAATTTTGGCCAACCTGAAGAAACTGCCCCACCCAGCAAAACTTGTTGCCAGCAATTATTATACGGAAGTCGATGTTGATAGCTGTTCAGGGTGCGAAACATGCTTAGATCGCTGTCAGATGGATGCAATTTCTATGGAAAACGGTGTAGCACAAATTGACTTGAATTACTGTATTGGATGTGGGTTATGCGTCACCACCTGCCCCTCAGAAGCTTTGAGTTTGAAACGAAAAGATGAATCTGAAGTGGCAGTTCCACCTGCGAATGCCTTTGAGCTTTACCGCGAAATTGGTGAAAAACGATTACAACGGAGAGCCAGTTCAACAAATCAGATTGTATAAAAAAGGAAGAAGGAAACCCTCCCCGCAATCGGGAGAGTTCCTCATAATGTCTATTTGTTTAATTCTTCGTTACGAAGAACACGTCGGAGGACTTTACCCACGGAAGATGTTGGCAGTGAGTCACGAAACTCGATAACCCTGGGTCGCTTATACCCAGCCATGCGTTCCTTTGCCCATGCCATAATCTCCTCTGCAGTTGCTGTTTGGCCAGGGGCTAAAACGATATAGGCCTTCACTGTCTCATTCGTCGGGTCATCCTCACGCGGTATGCCAATCACAGCCGCCATCTGAATCTTTGGATTTTCAGTCAACACCTCTTCTATCTCAGCAGGATATGCTTTGAAGCCAGAAACGTTAATCATGTCTTTCTTACGGTCAGTGATATGGAGATAACCTTCTTTGTCGAAATGTCCGATGTCACCTGTAAGGAAGAAGCGTTCACCATCTATAGTGCGCATCACGTCTTTCGTAGCGTCAGGTTTCTCCCAATAACCTTTCATGACCTGTGGTCCTGAAATGGCAACTTCACCGTCTTCACCGATTTTCTTTTCTTTTTTGCCAGTTTCGATGTCTAAGATTTTAATTACTGTATCAGATATAGGGAAGCCGACGGATCCGAATTTGCGGGTGCTTAATCGAGAGGGATCGGCACTAGCGAGTGGAGAGGTCTCCGTTAGACCATAACCCTCGAACAGAACAGCACCGGAGGCCGCTTCGAACGCCTTGGCAGTTGCGGGTGGTAGGGGTGCAGCACCAGAACCGCAAGCTTTGAGACTGCTAAGATCATACTTGCTGATATTGGGATGGTAGGCCATTCCTGCATAGAGCGTGGGAACAGCGTGGAGGAGCGTACCTTTGTTATCTTGGGTTTCTTTGAGCAGTTCCGAAAGGGGAGGTTTACCGGCGCGGGGGTCAGGTATACAGACACAGGCACTTTGGTGGTAAACCGCAGCGATCATGGTGAGAGTAAGTCCATAGCTGTGATACCAAGGAAGGGCACCTATGTAGACCTCGTTACCGCAATCAAGTGGTCTAGCTTCGCCACCTCCTTTGGGTTCGAGTTTTACCCATTCATCGTATTGAAGTACATTAGCATAGAGGTTATGATGTGTGAGCATGGCACCCTTGGGAACGCCGGTTGTTCCTCCAGTGTAAAGGATAAGGGCAAGATCGTCTTGAGGTTTAATTGTAACCTTGGGAGGGTTAGGTTCGTAGTTTTCCATGATATCGCGATAGAACGTTGTAATCTCGTCTTTGTAGACTTTACTCTTAGGAATTTTTCCCAAAAGTCCTCCAAGAATCGCTTTGACTTTGGGAAGGAAAGGTTTGATGTTGCAGACGATGAGGTCTGTGCATTTAGTACCTTTCATTGCTTCATAGGCTATTGGAACGAACACTGGGTGGTCAAAGACAAATAGTGCTTTTGCGCCAGAATCTTTGAGTTGATGGTTAAGCTCAAGAGCCTTATACTGAGGATTACAGGTAACGGCGGTTGCGCCTGCTTTGAGAATACCGAAAAAGGCTGGTGGATATTGAGGGACATTGGGCATGAAGATGGCGATGTGATCACCTTTTTTGATGCCTTTACTGTGAAGGAAATTCGCAATGCGGTTGGCGCTTTCTAAAACTTGGGAAAATGTTTGAGAGACGCCGGAGTAGACTGTGTATGGTCTGTCACCGCTTTCTTTAGCTGCTTTATCAAGGATTGCGAAGAGAGGTTCTTCGGGGTATTTGAGGGTTTTTTTGACCTCTTTGGGCCAGTTATGTTTGTGCCAGAGCATTTCTTTCATTTGTCGTCCTACACTCCATTGGAGTCGTTTGTAGTAGTAAATACTAAGTAGCGGGTATTGTGTGGTTCTAGTTGAATTACCTTTTGGCGCAGTCAGAAAAAGGCGACTAAAATCATTAAGGTCATTCAGTGTTTAGCGGATTATTCTCGATGGATTAATATGCCCATTTTAGTTGAACTTGGAACTCGTAAGTCTGATGTTTCATAATCGCCGATTTGGCGTAAATTTCTTGAAAAAAGAAGAGTCAGATCTGAGCGATATGCTCAGACCTCAACTTTTAGACCGAGTTCACGGACGAGTTCTTTATAGCGATTTCGTACGGTCACTTCGGTAACTCGGCTTATTTCAGCAATTTCACGTTGAGTGCGTCGTTCGCCCTCTTGAATTGAGGCGATATAAAGACTAGCCGCTGCAAGACCGGTGGGATCTTTACCGGCTGTGATTCCTTTGGAACGGGCTTTATCCACTATCTCTGCCGCTGTGTGTTGGACATCTCCACTTAGTTCTAATGCTTGAGCAAAGCGTGGGATGAAATCAGTAGGAGAGGCGATTGGGATTCGCACTTCAAGTTCTCTTAGTAGGAGCCGATAACAACGCCCTAGTTCCTTACGGCTGATTCGACTGTGATGAGCAATTTCATCGAGGGTTCGTGGGACCTGGCGGAGCCGACAAGCTGCGTAAACACAGGAAGCAATCATTGCTTCAATACTTCGACCCCTAATTAGGTGATGTTCAATGGCACGACGATAAAGGATAGCTGCTGCTTCTTTGACTGGTCGAGGGACGCCAAGTTGGCTGGTTAACCGGTCTAGTTCACTCATTGCATAAGCAAGATTTCGATCTATGCTTGAATGTACCCGGGTTCGGATTTGCCATTTTCGGAGCCGGTAAATCTGTGCTCGTCGGCTAGGTGCTAATTTCTTTCCATAGGCGTCGCGATTTCGCCAGTCAATCATGGTGCTAAGGCCCTTATCATGTACCGTGTAGGTCATAGGGCTTCCCACTCGGCTGCGTTTGTCACGTTCTTCCGAGGTAAAAGCACGCCATTCAGGCCCTTGATCGACCATATGGGCGTCAAGTACAAGTCCACAATTTCGACAGATTATTTCTCCACGAGTAGTATCGCGGATTACCTCCTGCCCACTGCAATCAGGGCATCGGGTAATTTGTTGAGGGGTTTCAGGCGGACTGGCCCGTAGTTTTTCTTCTACAAAAGGAGCTTCTTCAACCATTACTCTTTCGACCTTCTTTCTCCGATGAAGAGGGGACGGGGGCATTGAGAGAGTCTGCTCTCTTAGAGCATCGTCCCAGTCCATTGTTGAATGTTTCAAGCCGTTTTTTCCATCACTCGCTGGTTGTGACGGAAATAGATGCTATCAAGTTGTGTATTTGTGGTATTTTTCCCCGCGTGGTATTGCGAAACCTTTATAAGGTTCGCCAGTAGGGAACCGGTTTCCAATCTTTTAAATCTTTCTTCAAGCATATGTGTAAACATAATAATGTTAATGATAGCTTTACACATATCTTTGTATTACCCGACTAAAATCCGTTTTTCTAAGGACTTTTCATGATTTGAAAAAATGGATGAAAAAAATCTTATTTTCGAGGATTATTTGGTAGTGATTTCAATACCATCCTTGGTGACGAGAAATGTGTGCTCTGTTTGGGCTACATAACTGCCTTTTATGTCGGCTAGTACACTATATTGATGCAGAACCTTTTTCGTGGTGAGTTCGCGCAAACCGAGGGCGAGGCTAAGTTTGGGAATGTGTTTAGCCAGATAACGTCTGCTAAAGGGTAGGCTTTTGAATTCGCGTGAAACAAGTCGAACAATATCACGAGCCCCACGGGTTCGAACTGGTGTCCTTGTGGGATTTAGACTGTAAGTATAATATTGCCCAGTTTCATGGACACTTCCATTACCTGTGGTGGCAAATGTCTCAAGTGCATAAGCCTCTCCTTCTTCCAGAATGGAACCGTGCGGAACAGCAATGTTTGGGAGACTTTTAGATCCATGGAGGAGATATTCATCAAGTTGATGCCCACTAAGGTCACGAATCGGGCGGTAACCATATCCACGAATGGTGTCTTCGATTATCTTTCCAAGATCTTTACTGTTAGTTTTAGGTCTGATAAGAAGTAGTGCTTTATTGAGGGCTTCACGACTAGCTTCAACAAGAGATTCCAGTTGGGGATTAAAATTTACAGTGACAGCAGTATCAGCAATGTAACCATCAATATGAACACCGAGATCGAATTTGACAATATCTCCTTCTTGGATTACTGTCGTATCTTCTTCAGGGCTAGTATAATGGGCTGCAACTTCGTTTAGGGAGCAATTGGTTGGAAATCCGATTCCACCGCCTAACTCAAGAATTCGGGCTTCCGTGGCTTCACAGATGTCAAGAGCCCGGGCTCCAATAGTTATTTGGGGTAAGATTTCTGCCCGAACTTGGCTTGCGATTTTGCCTGCACGGCGATATTTGTCCTCTGGGGTTTCCTTTTCCTCTTCTTTTTCTTCCGCAGTTTTCTGGGCAGGTTCGTTTTGAAATTCAGCAGCTTCTTCCGGTTTTTTTTCATCTTTTTCCGTTGGTGGTTTGGATTTTGCCATAGTAGTTACAGCCTCTCGATATACTTTGCCAGATGAATGGGGATTCTTTAAGGTTTATGTTTCTTAATTGGTGGGTTTTGAAGCCCTATTCCAGATTTGCACTTTGACCAGAACAATTTTAGCTCTTTTGAGATAAGTAGCGAACTGGGGTTCATATTATGTCTGCTACAGCGAAGAATCTTCAAGCGCTCCTTCGCCAAATGGAAAGTACTACGCCAGGTATCGAAGCAAGTGCAATTGTTACAGCACAGGGATTACCCATTGTAGCAGCCATGCCACAAACCATTAATGAAGCCATTGTAGCTGCTATGACCGCAGCACTCTTAGGAGTGGCCGAGCGGGCACTTACCGAAATTCCCCGTGGGAAACTTATGCAGATTACTGTTGAAGCGGAAAATGGGTATATCATTCTGAAAGGCGCTGGTGAAAATGCGATTCTAACATCGTTAGTAAAGAAAAGCGCGAACCTTGGGATGATTTTCTTAGTAATGAAGCGATATAGTGCTCAAATCGAATCAATACTACAAGCATAGATTGGTTTCGATTATATTCAAAATTGAGGGAAAAACTGATATTTTATGAAAAGGTGGCGGCTCTAGTCCGCCCGTCGTTCACTTCATCTATTTATCAGTGAGATCAGGTTTCCTCTTCATTGCCGCCAAAGTAAGATGGAGTTAGGGCGTTACTTAAGGGTTGTGAGTAATTGCCCAACATGTTCTTGGATTTTATTTTGGACCTCCATAACTGATCCTTCGGCATTAATTATCACAAACTCATTTTGTTGAGCTCTTTCAAGAAAGGTTTTTCGCACTTTTTCGAGGAAGCTAACATGCTCAAATTTTTCTTTTGGTTTGGGTCGTCTTTTTCGAGCCAAAGCTATTTTCGGGGAAATATCTAGTAAGAAGGTAATAGTGGGAGTGAGTGCATACCGATTGAGATTTTGAACCCAGTCAGGGTCAAGTCCTGATGAACATTGGTAGGCGAATGAGGATTCAACATAACGGTCAGTTATGACAATTTTGCCTTGATCGAGACCAGGTTGGATTTTATTCAACGTGTTATCGATTCGATCGGCTGCGAACAGTAAAGCGTCGATGGCAGGTGAAACCGTGGTATCGGTTAATATTTTTCGAATCAATCGTCCAATTCGTTCATCTGTTGGTTCATGCGTCTCAACCACGTTTAACCCTTTTTTTCTGAGCCATTTGCTTAGTAGCTTTGTGTGGGTTGTTGTTCCACTTCCATCGATTCCTTCAAGTGCAATAAAGAGACCTTGTTGCATTAACTACACACTCGTAACTAATCGCATAAGTTCAATATCTTTAATGTTTAATGAGTCATCAAATAAAAAGGGAATGATGGATAAGTCTTAGTTATGAATGTCCAGCCATTATTTGCTTCTTCAATTTTTACAATTTCACCAGAGCTAGAAGTGTATCAGGTCATCAATTATGATTACAGGGATCCTGATGGTGTATATGAAAAGCTTCTGAATGATGAAAACGCACTCCAAACGGAAATAGACAAGATTCATTCGAATATGGCTGACTTCCTTGCAGCAGAAAAGGTCTATATCAATGAGAAACAAATCGAGCAGAAAATTATCCATGTGGATATTGGATTACGTGGAAATCCTGAAATCGTGTATTTTCAATGGGTTGTCCATTTCAAGGGAATTAAACTAAACGAAGTGAATTCCTTAGAAAGTGATGTAGAAGTAGAACGGGCTGAATATGACATTGAAGTGTTGTATCTATTTCCTCAAAATACACGAATTCTGGATGTTAAGACACCGATGGACTATGAGATTCGCGGGCCTTTACTTCTTGTTTGGGCTCAGAAAGGAGATGTTGTAGGAGGATACGAAGCTGTTAAATTTGAATTTCGTTAAGATTCAAGCAATCGCCCACAGGAATAGCACCATTTAGACCCTGGCGATATTTTTGCTTGGCAGTAAGAACAGCTTTCGGGAGCTATCTTATTTTTTTTCTTGCTAGGGGTTGGGGGCGTTGAGGGTGCTGCAACGACTGTTGATGAAGCAGCTTCGCTTCCTAAAATTGAGCGTAGTCCAGCGATTACACTTGTTAATTTATTCAGTTCGTCATCAATGACATTAAGCTGTTTCTTGACCTCGCGCTTTGATACTTCGTCTATACGAGCACGGATTTGTAGCGTTTCTTTGTCAAATTCAAGTTGTTGTTTGCGGGCATCAAGTTGAGCAAGCCATTTGTTAGCCTGTGTAGTTTCATTTTCAAGTTGTTGATCAATCTCAGTGAGTTTGTCTCCATATTCACCAAATAGACGTTGATAGATTGCATTATCAACTTCTCCCGTTTTCCGAAGCTCTTCTAATCTTTGAAGACGCCCTTCTTGAACCTTCTTTTCATCTTGAACCTGCTCTAGCGGTGTAAGGGCCTTGTTTTCCAGGTCTGCTATTTCTTTTGTAATAGGATTCAATCGTGCTTGCATTTTTTCAACTTGGGTTTTAGCCTCACTTTCCGATAACTCGCCGACAAGTTGCTTAACCTTGATTGTTTCTTGCTCTTCATCTAAAGCCGCCTTTTGGGACCGAAGCCTTTCGAGTTTACCTCGCATAATTAGTGCGGATTCAACTTGAGGTGGAATCTCTTCGACTGCAGCAGGTGTTTCTTTGGGGGTAGGGCTCGTAGATTGAGACGGCGCTGCGGTAACGTTCTTTCGTCGGGCGTTTAAGGAGACTCCGCAGTAAGAACAGAACTTGGCATTAGGTTTCAATTGCCGTCCACATTCAGGGCATGTTTGGCTTGACATTGTCCTCAGTCCTTTCAGCTATCTTGAAAGAGCAGGAACGACCTTATAAAGTCGGGGTATGTGGCGTTCTGATGGTTAGATGAAATAGTATATTCCTAAAAGCTGTAGAATTGTCAATATTATTGCGGTGATAATTGGAACAGCAAGATTATCATCTAAGCGAAGAGGAAGAAGTTCTATGATGGCTGCAATAAGCGCTGTTATTAGCGCTGAGATTGGAGAAACAACTAGCAGAAGAAGAATGAATGCTAGCGAGAATCCGATCAGTGTTCCTTCAAGTGTTTTCTTGCGATTGAAGGGGTAGTGGTGGCGACCCAAAAAAAGCCCACCTATTGTGGAAAACGCGTCTCCTATTAAAAACG
This sequence comes from archaeon, assembly GCA_016550425.1. The sequence goes on along the minus strand of JABXGS010000086.1, from coordinate 2,460 downwards.
CAATTACGCTAGCGGCTGCGATAAATGGGACTCGAAGCAAGGTACCAAAAATAAGGAAAGGAAGAGTCACGCCAGCAGCAAAATACAGCGGAGAAAGGACATAATTATCTATTTCGTCTTCTCGTCCAGCGGCTAGTACGGTTTTTGATATTAGGGGGATTCGAACTCCAAAACTTCTCAGAATTTCTGATATAATGAAAAGGAGGGATAAAATTCCAATCAACATGTAAATGGGAATATGCCAAGATGGAGTCCATAACCAAAAGAGGGGAATGAAGACGGCACTTGCGTGTAAGAGTTGACGAAGAAGCTCTTGCCCGAGTCTTCGAGGAACATGAAGTTGAACTGATGGAGAGGTAACGTAAGGTAAGAGTGCACGTAGGTCGGGTGTGGTTACTAGAACGCGAACATAACGGCGAGCCACTTGATCCGGTCGAAAACCAATCGCAAGGTTGACGAATTCGAAGAGCGGGATATTATTTCTGTCATTGGCTACAGCCACGGTCTCGTAACCAGAAAGTTGGTGAGCCTGTATGATATCCTGTAATCGTTCCACTTTGCTTTGTCCACGACAATCTAATGCCGCGATATGTCCGGTAAGGTGATTCTCCTCGAGTTCGACGCGTATCCCACTAGCAAAATGTGCCCCTAGATTCTTAGCAAGCCGAGCCACGGCAAAATCAGGAATCCCGGAGCTAAGTAGCACAATGATATGATTCTGATCCCGAAGGATTTTGAATGTCTTCTGTACCCCCCGATGCAGGGAAACCTGATCCGTCATACGAATGAGCCAATCTTTCGGCGCGCCTCGAAGTAATCGGTAGGAATACCTCATAAAAGATGCGACTTCCATGATGCGAGCTTCATAGAGAATACCTAATACACCAAACACAAAGGCTCTAATTAAACCAAGTCGAGCAATTACTTGTGAAAGCCAAAAACCATTGATTATTGTTCCATCTACGTCAAACGCAATGATGCGGTGGTTATTAGTCTTGACCATGAATTTCTCTAGATTTCTTCTTTCCTTTTATCAATAGCTGAACTTGGGCTAGTTTTAGTAGATTACTAGGTTGACAATAAAGTTTTACACATATCATCCCCTGAATTGAGTTGTAATGCTGAGGTGGTGTAATGGTGCGACAATTTCTCTATGCTGATCCCACAGTATGTGTAGGTTGCCGGATTTGTGAAGCAATATGTAGTCTGCACTGGGAAAAAACGATTAACCCTAAGAAGGCTCGAAACCGGGTACGTCGTGTGGATCCGGGGCTTGATGTGGTGGTTGCTTGTCGGAATTGTGATCAAGCTTGGTGTATCGAGGCATGTCCCGAAGATGCTATAAGAAGGAATCGTAAGGGCATCGTAATCGTTGATACGAAAAAATGTAGAGGATGTGGGGCGTGTGTCGAAGCGTGTCCCTTTGGAGCCATCTTTTTGCACCCTGATACTCAAAAAGCCATTAAGTGTGTCACCTGTGGATTTTGTACAAAGTATTGCCCAGTTGACACACTTCAAATTGTGACTGACGAGCAATTGGCGGCTTTGAAGCAGGAAAAGGTGATTCAATACGAGTGTCGAGATTTACTTGATGACCTTCGTGTGGATGAGGAGTCGGAGACAGGTGATAAGTGATGACAAAGAAAGTAAAACTTGGTGGATATGCTGGACAGCATTTGCACGTGAATATGACCAAAGAAACGTGTAAGCCAGTTTCCCTTGACAAAGAGTTCGCCCTTATGTACTTGGGTGGACAGGGATTTTCTTCTCGAATTATGTATGATCGAGTAGGACCAACAACTGACCCACTTGGTCCTGAAAATGTGTTAATTTGGGCAACCGGTCCTTTTACTGGAACACTCTGGCCTCAGGCCGCACGATATGTAGTTGCAGCCAAATCCCCGCTAACTGGCATTTTCGGTGAAGCCCATTCAGCAGGTCATTGGGGACCAGAACTAAAATTTGCAGGATTTGACACAATCATTGTGACAGGGCGAGCAAAGAAGCCGCTCTATTTGTTTATTGATAACGGTTCTGCCCGATTACTTGACGCTCATGACCTCTGGGGGCGTAACACAGCTGAAACAGAAGAGATGATTAAAGAGCGCCAAGGTGACCGAAACATTCGTGTGTCTTGTATTGGACCCGCTGGCGAAAATCTTGTACGCTTTGCCGCTGTCATCAACGATTACGATCGTGCGGCTGCACGATCAGGTATTGGTGCAGTCGCAGGAAGCAAGCAACTGAAAGCTGTCGCTGTTCGTGGTGGACAGGACATTCGGATTGCCAAACCAGATCGCTACCTTGAGGTCATCGAGGAGTTACATAGGAAAATGCTTTCAAGCCCCTTTACGGCTAGTCGTGCAATGTATGGAACGACTAACCTAGTCGAATTAATGCAAGAAATTGGACGCCTCCCAAGCTATAATATGCGTTCTGGTGTATTTGCAGAATACGAGA
>JABXGS010000085.1 GCA_016550425.1 archaeon | reverse complement strand
CAATGATTTTATCCAAATCCTCAACATAAGGTGGAACATAATCTTCCAGGTGTGACCCCGGATTGGGTCGGCAAGGAACTGGAACAGGGATGACACCGAGTTCAATGGTTGTCTTGAAGCCTTGATGTAATTGTTCTGGTGTTTCACCGAGACCTAGGAGAATAAATGTGCTTACCTGTCCTCTCCCAAAGACACGTACAGCATTTCGCCAGGAGCTGAAATATTCAAAAAAGCTGGCATGGGCAAATTTGCCGGGACAGTATTTCTTCCGAAGAACATCATCATAAATTTCAAGATGAATCCCCACAGTATCAACGCCTGCGTCCTTCAATGCCCGAAGATGTGTTGGTGAGTCAGGGGGCTCTAATTGTACATGAATAGGAACGTCACTTTGTTGACGAACCGCTGAAACAAACTTTACATAATCCTTTGCCCCCCGATCTGGACGATCTGGGCTACCCATCGTCAATGTTAGATGGCTGGCGCAACCTTCTTTTTGAGCCGCTTCAAGTACCTTCAGAAATTGTGAAGGAGATTTTCGGAGAATGGTGTTTCCTTGAGCTAAACTAATGGAAATGCTGCAATACTGGCACTCTAACCCCCGATCAAAATAATCGCAATGTTGAACTAACGTGGTAGCTAAGCAGTCAGTTCCATGCACTAATGCGATGTGAGTCATAGGCGTACCATTCTCTAACTCCCTCCGATAATATTGAGGGGTCTTAACGAGAGTTATTAGAAAGGTTCTTTCGTCTAAATGAACTTCATATTGGTCATTATTGGCGTGTTGAATTTGGAGAGCATGAAATTTTCTGGCTTGCGCTTTCGTCCGTACCGGAGCATTTACAACAACACTGTCATTAAGAAGAAAGTACCGACCTAGTGTTGGTCCTGCGCCACCCGTGCGTCCACTTAATTCATCAGATGGAAAAACGACTCCCCGTGTGAGCAAGGCCACCTTTAATTGCAAAAGATCGCGGTTTGACATTTTTGGCATAATTCTCGCCAGATGAATATATTCGATAAGAGTTTGACCTTAAAGGGTTCGCTCCCACTATTTCATCTTTACACAAGAGACTGAGGAAGCTGCGAGGTTTCTATAGAGCGTTGTGTATTTTGTAAAAAACAGGATGAAGGCCTCTTGAATTGCTCCAAGAGACCTTCTGAAAATCGCTTGTGTGCCACTAGAATACTATGAAGGTCCCTGGTGCCGTACCTTCCATGAATGGAATCACCCAATCGATGGTCCCATACATAAACACTATATGATCTTCTAAACGTGAATAAGGTCCCGTGGCGTAGGTTACGCGACCAATCATAGCATACTTGCCATTGGGTGCGGCATAGCCTTCATCGTTGCCTTGCATTAGTAATGTTCCAGCGTCATCAAAGATTTGCCAGATTTCCCAGAAGTGAGTCCAATCCTGATTGGGACCCTCCATTTCGAATTTCAATAGCCAGAAGATCATATGACCAGTAACATCTCTACTGATTGTACCGTCCCAAGTTAGTACGCTATCGGGGTATCCTGGATCACCCGATTCCGATTGTCGCCCAAGAAAAGCAAGATCCATGTTTCCGATAGTAGGGCCACGCCAACGACAGGCTTGCGTTGCACCAATTGAAAACAATGGAACCATCAATGATAGAATTAGCAAAGTAACTCCTGTTGTTCTTAGGATTCGTAATCTATTCAGACTGTTCACCTCCCTGATACTTGCTAGAAACCATGGTCGTCAAGACCAGCAAATCCTCTATAGGTGCTTAATTCCCAGCTACCAAAGGTTTCCGGGATTTCAGCGCATCAAAATAGTTTCGCAGATTTTTTGAACTGATTGCAAATCGAGGTTGCAATAATACGCAGTAAAACCAAAGAATATCGCTAATTATTGCATTGAACTCTGCAATTTCATGCAAAAAAGAAGGAATTCTTTAATATCATCGATTATATTTGCATAACCGGTTGGGAAGGAGGCATCATTTAGGCTATCATTAACCAGGAAATGAGCCGATGACTTCTGTCAATTCCAAGAAGGGATTCCGGTCATGGATCCGTTGGATAAGGCATTGCTCTGGGAATTATTTGGTGATGCTCGAGTCTCTTTCCAAGATTTAGCGAAAAAATACAACCAATCATTCAACACAATTAAGAATCGAGTAAAAAAACTTGAAAAAGCAGGTGTTATCCAAGAATATACAATCGAGTTAAGCATGGCAATGCTTGATCTAGAACCCTTACTCATTTTAATTAAAACCGATGGTTCGGAAAACACTAACGCCCTTATGGACCAAATTGGCAGTCAGCATCAGGTCCGATATGTATATCGATCGGGCTCAAACAGATATGCCGGAGCTGCCTTTGTTACAGGGACCACCGAATTCTTTGAACTGAAGCATAACCTCGAATCCGTCCCAGCCGTTCAGAAAGTCGATATCCACCCTATATTCACATTTGTTCCCGACGCCCCTCCAGATAGTAAGGTTCGCAGCCGGGGGCAGAAAGTCACTTTTTCTTATAACCAACTTCGAATTTTACAATGCCTTTGCCACGATGTCAGAATGTCAATCGGTGATATCGCAAAACATACAGACCTGACACCTCGTCGAGTCAGCAAAATTCTCCATGAATTAAGGGAAGGGGGTGGTGTTCACTTCACGATGCGGATGAACTATCTGGCATTGGGAGATGTTGAACTCGAATACATAATTCGCTATGATGATTTGAAAACATCACCGAAGGAAATAATTGAATGGATATATTTGCGATATTCTGGCGAGTTTTGGCATGCCAGTACTTTCTTAGATGAGCCCACCGTCATTGTAACTCTGCTCACAAATGATCCAACCCAAATAGAAGAGATTACTAATCAGATTCGGGAGATCCCTAATGTGAGAGCAGTAACAGATTATCTGATACCCCAGCAATATCGTGGAGGTCATTATCGGGATCCAACTCAACATCGATTGGATGAAATGCTCAAAGACGCGGGATTAATGGAATAGAAACTAGTTTTCCTTGATTTCTTTTCGCCATTGATCGAAGAAACTCGTTAGATCAACATTTCCGCCACTTAGGACGATACCGATTCGTTGATTATCCAAGAGATCTTTGAGTTTAAACAGCCCAGCTAGGGGCACGGCCCCAGATGGCTCGATGACTAATTTCATGCGTTCCCATAAGAATTTCATTGCATCTAGGATTTCTTCTTCGGATACAGTGATGATGTCATCAACATGTTTT